>JANWVD010000037.1 GCA_025057715.1 Aquificaceae bacterium
AAGAGAGGGCTTTTGAGTTAGTTGAGTTAGCGAGTGATGAGCTTTCAAGCACCATAGGGGGCGCGGAGGGTCTTTTCAGGCTTTGCAATCAAAATGCGGGTAAGTTCAGTGCACTTTCTGAGGTGTTTTCAGAGGGGAAATTGGAGGTAAAGCTAAAAGAGGGCGCTTTGGTTCTTCTTTTTGAGAGCTCTGGGGGCTCAGTAAAGATAAAATTCGTAGGTTATGATAAAGGGAATTGACCTTGGCGGTAGCTATCTTAAGGTTTTAAACGAGGACGGAAGCAAAGAAATTTACAAAATAAGGGAGTTTAAAAACGATAGGCATAGACTTTTGGGGATTTTAAAAGATGTTGTAAAGAATGGTCATCCAGAAAAGGTAGGGCTTGCAGTTGCTGGGTTTGTGTCTCTTGATGGGTATTTGCAAAAGTCTCCAAACTTGCCTGCGCTTGATGGGGTTAATTTGAAAAAAGAGCTCGGGGAGAATGTCTTTATTTTCAATGATGTAAGCGCCGGTGCTTACGGCGTTTGGTCTTCTGAAGCCAAAGATAGCCGAATTTTTTTATTTATTGCCCTTGGCACGGGTCTTGGTGCTGGGTTTGTGATTGATGGCAAGCCCTTTCTTGGTGCAAGCGGTAGCGCGCTTGAGGTTGGGCATCATACCTTAAGGGTTGGCGGGGAGAGATGCAGCTGCGGAAGGAGAGGCTGCTGGGAGGCTTATTGCTCATCTTACGCGCTTGAGCGCGATTTTAAAATCCTAAGCGGAAAGGCTTTAGAAGCCTACGAGGTTATCAAATTAGCAAAGGCGGGGGATAGAGATGCTTTGAAGGTAATTAAGCGCTTAAGGCGCTATTTGGTCATTGGTCTTATGAATGTAATTCATATCTTTAATCCCGATGTGGTCGCAATTGGCGGCGGGCTTGGAATTTCTCTTGCGGATTTTTTTGTCGGCCTTGAAAAGGACGTGCGAAGTCGCTGTGAGGCTTTGCCGGGCAATGCTTTTAAGCTCTTCTTCTCTCGCTGCGGTCAGTTTTGTATGGCGAAGGGGGCTTTAGAGCTCGTTCGCAAAGGTTATATTTAAAAGTATGGAAAGACTCCCGCCGGGGCAAAGATGGATATCAAAGCCAGTAGTTTATGACATAGTAGATAGCATCCCAAGTTGGGATATGCAAAGTTATAGATTTGAGCTCTTTGGTTTGGTGGAAAAACAGCTCAGCTTTAGCTACTCAGAACTCTTAGAGCTCTCAAGCGACGAAATCATTGCCGATTTTCACTGCGTTACTCGCTGGAGCGTAAAAGACATCCATTGGCGCGGGGTTAAAACTCTTAGGCTGCTCTCAATGGCAAAGCCATTGCCTGAGGCTAAGTTTGTCTTTGTTAGGTCTCTTGAGGGTTATACGACCAATATGCCCGTTGAGTATTTAGAGGATGGAATCCTTGCTACTTACATGAATGGCGACATCTTGCCAAAAGAGCATGGCTTTCCGCTAAGGCTTGTTGTCCCAAGGCTTTATGCTTGGAAGAGCGCAAAGTATGTTAAAAGCATCGAGCTAATTGCAAATGACCAAGCTGGCTTTTGGGAGCAGCGCGGATACAACATGCGAGGTGACCCATGGAAGGAAGAGCGCTATTGGTGAGGATAAATAGATATCTCGCTATGTGCGGGGTTGCATCAAGAAGGTCAGCGGAAGAGCTCATAAAAGCCGGCTTTGTAAAGGTTAATGGCAAGGTAGTTAATGACCTTAGCTTCAAAGTAAGAGCTTGGGTTGATAGGGTTGAGTTTAAGGGAAAGATTATTTTGCCCGAAGGGCAAGTTTATTATATTTTGAATAAACCCTGTTGCTATCTGAGTTCTTTGAAAGACGGAATTGACTCAAAAAAGGGGCTTTTGCACCTTATAAAAAATATCCCAGAGAGGGTCTTCCCGGTTGGAAGGCTTGATTACAACTCAGAGGGGCTCATGCTCCTAACCAACGATGGGGAATTGGCTCTGAGGGTTAGCCATCCAAGGTATGGTCTTGAGAAGGTCTATCTCGTTTGGATGGATAAAGTAATAAAAGAGCCTCATGTAAGACAGATGCTAAAGGGGGCAAGGCTCGAGGACGGGTTTTTCTCGCCAGATGATGTAAGGATTATTAAGCAAAATCTTCTTGAAATTACGCTGCATGAGGGTAGAAAACATATCGTTAAGCGCTTTGTAAGCTATTTTGGTTATAGAGTTGTTAGACTCTTGAGAGTAGCAATAGGACCATTAAGGCTTGGGGCTTTGCCAAGCGGGCAATATAGACCTTTGAAAGAGAGTGAATTAAGAACTCTAAAGCTTAAGCTATATCAAGGAAGGGTGAATGCTTAAGGAAATTCTAATAGCTATTCTTCTTTTGATGTTTTTAATGAAGGCTTTTGCTCATAGGTCTGCGTCGAATCTTAAGGGCAAGAGCTTTGAGCTTTTAAATGATGGTGTTGTTTTCATACATTCTCCTTACTGCTTTGCTTGCAAAATCATGAAGCCAAGGGTCGAGGAGCTCTTAGGTAGTGTCGAGATTCTCATGCTCGATGTTTCTAAGCAAGAGGCTCAGGAAGTTGTCAAAAAGGTCGGAATTAGAGCTCTTCCCACGACTTTGTTTGTAAAATCTGGTATAATTCAGGATGCAAAGGTAGGCGTTTTTGATATCAAAAATCTTATAAGGGGGGTTAAAGATGGAAATATTTCTTGACACTGGTAATACGGACGAAATTAGGCAAGCCGTTGACTGGGGTTTGCTTGATGGGGTTACGACTAACCCCACGCTTGTTGCAAAGACTGGCAGACCGTTTTTAGAAGTCGCCAAGGAGATACTAAAGCTCGTTGATGGTCCGGTGAGCTTAGAGACTGTTTCGTTGGATGCTGAAGGTATTTTAAAAGAGGCCAGGATGCTTGCAGAGCTTGGTGATAACGTTGTTGTGAAAGTCCCAATGACCCCAGAGGGCATGAAAGCGGTTTGTTCCCTCAGCTCAGAAGGGATAGCCACGAATGTAACGCTCGTTTTTTCACCAGCTCAGGCGCTAATTGCCGCAAAGGCAAGCGCAAGCTATGTTTCGCCATTTGTCGGAAGGCTTGATGATATTTCGTCTGATGGGATGGAGCTAATTTCGAAAATCAAACAAATTTACAAAAACTACATGTTTGAAACAAAGATTTTAGTAGCAAGCGTAAGGCATCCAATGCACGTAGTTCAGGCAGCCCTAATAGGTGCAGATGTTTGCACAATGCCTTTTGATGTCTTAAAGAAACTCTTTCAACATCCCCTGACTGATAAGGGCATAGACCTTTTTCTAAAAGATTGGCAAAAGGTTCCAGATAGACCTTTTTAAGGAGACCTTCCGGAAAATATCCTTACAAGGTCGTTTAGAAAGACGACGACTGTTAAACCGATGATAAAGGCATAGCCTACCTTAAGCCATAGCTCTTTGAATCTCACTGAAAATGGCTTTCTTCTGATACTCTCCATTGCATAAAGCAAGATAAGCCCGCCGTCTAATACCGGCAGAGGGAGCAAGTTAAATATTGCAAGCTGTATTGATATTAGCCCCATCATGTAAAGAAATGTAGCTATGCCTTGCTGTGCAGAGTCTGTTGCAAGCTGGGCTATCGTGATTGGTCCGCCTAAGCTATTGATTGAAACGCCGCCGGTTATGAGTTCGTATAGAGCTCTAAAGGTAAGCGCCGTTAGCTCAATGGTTTTATCGATTGCTTTAGAAAAAGCCTGAGATAGCGTGCTTTCCACGGTTGAGGTTTTAATTTGCGGCGCTATTCCTATGATAGGCGTTTGAGTCCTCGGGTCTTTTGTTGGAACGATGGTTATGTTTAGATTTTGGTTATCTCTTTTAATTAATAGCTCTAACCTTGCACTTTTTGATGTTTTTATAGCCAAAGTGAGCTCTTGCCAGCTATTAATTGGCTTTGAATTTATGCTCAAAATTCTATCACCTGGTTTAAGCCCAACTTGATTAGCCGGAGAGTTTGGCGCTACTCTTCCAATGACTGGTTCCATTAGAGGTTCAATGCCAAAGGTTTTTCCACTTTTTGATAAAGATGCGCCGCTTAGCTTGAGAGTCAAAATATCGTTCCCTCTCTTTACCTTTACTTCCCAGTTTTTGTTAAAAATCATCTTTGAGAGCTCATCTTGTAGGCTTTTCCAGTTTTGGATTCTTTTTGAGTTTATCTCGATAATAATATCCCCCTGCTTTATACCAAGACTTTGTGCAATTGAGCCTTCGCTTACTTGACCTACTATGACTGGCTCAAATAAATAAGAGGGGAGCTCTCGCTTTGTGGAAAAAACTGCGGTAAAGAGCGCTATCGTGAGAATTATATTAAACATAGGACCAGCAAAACCTATGAGTATCTTTTGCCAATTTGGTTTGGCGGAAAAAGCCCGTGGTGAAGTTTCTTCACCTTCTTCCCCGAAAAGTTTTACGTATCCCCCAAGGGGAATGGCGCTTATTCGATAGCTCGTTTCGCCTATTTTTTTCTCTAAGATAGATGGACCAAAGCCGATGGAAAAGACCTCTACCTTTACGCCAAATAGCTTGGCAAAAAGGAAGTGACCAAGCTCGTGAAACCAAACAAGAATGCCAACTAAGATTAAAAACCAAAACAAATACTCCACTTTTAAACCTCTTTTAAGATTTTTACGATAACTTTTCTTTCTCTTGGTCCGTCAAAGTCTACGAGGAATATCCCTTCCCAGCTACCAAGCATGAGCTCGCCGTTTTCTAAGGGCACTATTCTGGAGTTTCCTATGATTGCGCTCCTTATATGAGCTGCGGAGTTTCCCTCTGGATGTTCATATAGACCGCTCCACGGGATTAACCCCTCTATGGCTTGAGAGATATCTTTTACAACCGTTGGGTCAACACCTTCGTTGATAATTACGCACGCAGTTGTATGCGGGACATATATTAGACAAAGCCCGCTTGATACCCCAGAGTTCTTTACTATCTCTTTGATATGTTGAGTGATGTTGACAAAGCTCGTTTTCTTGGTGGTTTTAAAGCTTAGGCTCGGCATACCTCAAAGCGTCATTTTAAATATACACCTCTCGTTGCCCTGGGCTTTACAGGTTATCTCCTTTACTGATATATTTCGCTCAAGTAATTCGCTCAAAAATCCTTCAAAGAAGCCTGCCATTGGCTCGCAAACAGGTTTTGAGCTTTGTCCCACGGCTTCAACGAGGATAGACCCATCTACTTTGATTTCGAGGTTGTTAAGGTCGTATTCAAAAACCTCGAGCAAGCGAGACGATTCTGCAATCACTGTCAATATCTCAAGCCCTTCGTCTAATCTATCTGTATATATCCCATAGCGCTCTTTTAAGATTCTTGCGCCCTTTCTCCCGCCAAAGTTTGTGGCCTTTTTTATGACCTTGTCAATCCCAAGGCGATTAAGTTTATAAATGTCTCTATAACCATCAACGAGCGCAGCTCTATGGACCAAAACCGACTCCCTCTCTATGGCTTCTGCCAAAGCCCTGAATTTGTCTTTTAGCTCCATATCATCATTTGATTATAAGCTTTGTGGTAAATTGATTCAATGAAAGCAGTTATATTAGCTGGTGGGTCAGGGACGAGGCTTTATCCGACCACATTGGTAGTTAACAAGCATCTTTTGCCAATTTACAACAAGCCTATGATTTACTACCCTCTTAGCATTGCGATGCTGCTTGGCATTTCCGAAGTTGGCATAGTGGTTAACCCCCAAGACCTTGCGGCTTTTAAAAGCTTGCTTTCAGACGGCTCTTGGCTTGGCATGAAGATTCAGTTCTTTGAGCAAGATAAACCGAGGGGTTTAGCCGACGGGCTTATAGTTTGTAAGGATTTTGTCGATGATTCTAACCTTCTTTATATCTTAGGCGATAACATTCTCTTTGGACACGACCTTGTCAAGGTCTTAAAAGAGGGCGCAGAGAGGGTTTTAAAACAGGGCGGGGCATGCGTTTTTGGATACTATGTTAATGACCCGACTCGCTTCGGGGTTGTAGAATTTGACGAAAGCGGGAATGTCCTTTCGGTAGAGGAAAAACCCTCTAAACCTCGCTCAAACTACGCCATAGTTGGTCTTTACTTTTTTGATAAGGCTGCTTGCGAGATAGCAAGGAGCGTAAAGCCCTCAGAAAGAGGAGAGCTTGAAATAACAAGCGTCCTTGAAGAGTATCTTAAGATGAACAAGCTCTTTGCCAAGGTAATAGGTAGAGGCTTTGCCTGGTTTGACGCAGGCACTCATGATAGCTTTTTGGAAGCTGGGGAATTTGTGGCAAGAATAGAACAAAGAACTGGTCTCATGATAGGATGCGTAGAAGAAATAGCCTTCAGAAACGGCTGGATAGATAAAAATAGCCTAATAAACCTTGCAAAGCCGCTTTCTAAAACCTCTTATGGACAATATCTGATGAGGATTGCAGGTGAGAAACCTTAGCTTTGATTTTGTTATAGTTGGTGCTGGCATAGTTGGTCTTACTATAGCTTACGAACTCATTAAAAAACACAAAAACATTTTAATTATTGACAAAGAGAGCTCTCTTGGGCTTCATGCAAGCGGCAGAAATAGCGGTGTTTTACATGCCGGGTTTTACTATAGCCCAGATTCTCTTAAAGCAAAGCTAACAAAAGACGGCAATGAGTATATGAAATCTTTTTGCAAGCAAATGAACGTCCCCCTAAATGAGTGCGGGAAGGTAGTGGTCGCATCTTCTGAAAGAGAGCTCGAGACCTTGCACATCTTAGAGCAAAGAGCAAAGGCCAACGGGGTTAAGGTTGAGATAGTTACTGATAAGCGCCTAAGTGAGCTTGAGCCAGTTGCTAAAACCTACAAATTAGCCCTCTGGAGCCCAAACACGGCAAGCGTTAACCCTCTTGAGGTATTAAATGCCCTTAAATCAAAGCTTCAAGATATGGGCGTAAGATTTTTATTTAACCAAAAACTAATAGCAAGAGCTAGTAAGCAAAAGTTAATTACAAAAGACCACACTATAGAGTTTGGCAAGCTCATAAATTGCGCCGGACTTTACGCAGATAAGATTGCGAGACTTTTTGACCTTGGTAAAGAATACAAACTAATGCCCTTTAAGGGCTTATACCTAATAAACTCTGGGGAAAAAATAACCCTAAAGCGCCACATCTACCCAGTTCCAAACATAAAAAACCCCTTCCTTGGGGTTCACTTCACCCTAAGCTCTGAGCAAAAGCTAAAGATAGGTCCTACTGCAACGCCCTGCCTTTGGCGAGAGCAATACGCCCTTTTAGAGCGCTTTAGACCCCTTGAGATGCTTGAGACCCTCTCTCTTGGGCTTAAACTAATGCTAAAAAATCCCCCCTTGGCACGCCTTGGGATGGAAGAATTTTTAAAACATTTTAAAACGCGCGTCCTTTCGGACGCGCA
>JANWVD010000038.1 GCA_025057715.1 Aquificaceae bacterium
ACCCCCCATTTGTCACAGTTTTGTCACAGTTTTGTCACAGTTTTCTACAGAAATTCCAGTCATATGTGACAAAAGTGTGACAATTCGATTTAGCCTAATACCGCAAAGCCCTTGATAATTCTGGACTTTGGAAGTTGTAACGTGACAATTTGCCTTCATATATTAAACGTCCCTTAATATATCTGCATTTAGTTGATTTAAGAGCTTGATGTCTTTTTTAAAATCCCTTCCTGCTCTTGTTAGATATCCGCCTACCATCATGGCATTGACCATAAACATAGCCATCCCGTGAAAGTCACCGAGCGTTGATTCTCTTCCACCACAAAGCCGAAGCTGGGCTTTTGGATTGGTTAATCTAAACATTGCAATAACCTTTAGCGCTTCCGTCGCACTTATTCCGGGGGCGTTTTCCATCTTGGTGCCTTTTATAGGCATTATGAAGTTTAGCGGTATTGAATCAACCTCGAGCTTTCTATAGGTTTGAGCAAGACTTACCCTATCTTCTAAGCTCTCCCCCATACCAAAGATTCCCCCACAACAGGTTGATAATCCCATGGCTTTTATTCTCTTTATTGTTTCAAAACGGGAGAGCCAGCTATGGGTGCTTACTATACTTGGAAAAAACCTCTCCGAAGTTTCAAGATTGTGGTTTATTCTCTCAACGCCTGCCTCTTTTAGAATCTTTAGCTGCTCTTCGTCCAAAGTCCCAGCCGATACGCAAACCCTTATGGGGATTGACTTTTGCTTTATTTCTTTGACACCCTCTGCGAGCTTTAAAACCTCGTCGTAAGTTGCCGCCTTACCGCTTAAAACCATACAGTATCTATTTGCGTTAAATTCTACCCCTCTTTCCGCCCCCTCTATGAGCTCCTCTTTTGGGACTAATGGATAGACATTTATTGGGGTTTTGTAAAACTTAGATTGAGCGCAAAATCCGCAATCTTCAGAGCAAGCCCCGCTCTTGGCATTTATGATAGAGCAAAACTCATATTCCCCACCTTTATGAAACTTTAGCTTCACCTTTTGTGCAAGATGCACCAAGTAAGGCAAGAGCTCTATTGGGGAATTTAAAATGCTAAGAGCTTCTTCCTTTGTAAGCTCTTCGTAGTTTAGAGCCTTGAGATGTATTTCATAAAGCGTCTTTTCCCAATCCATTTAAGCTATTTTAAAAAGTTCTTACGATTTTATAGTAGGTATCTCTTTGAGCAGGTTTAAAGCCGGCGTCTTTTATGGCATTTACCATCGCTTCTAACTTCGGGATTTTCACCTTAAATCCAGTAGAGGATATGACATTTTCCTCAATCATCAAGCTCCCAAGGTCGTTTGCACCAAAGTAAAGACCTATGGTTCCAACGCTCATGGTTTGAGTTACGTGAGAGCTCTGGATATTTTTAAAGTTATCAAGGTAAATTCTGCTAATTGCTAAGACCTTTAGGTAATTTACGCTTGATGTTTCCCCTACGCTGTCAAGCTCTGTATTTCCGGGTTTAAAAGTCCATGGGATAAAGGCTGTAAAGCCGCCAGTTTGGTCTTGAATTGAGCGGATAAATTCAAGATGCTCGATGATGTGATGCTCTTTTTCGATGTGTCCAAACATCATGGTTGCTGTTGAGGTCATGCCAAGCTCGTGGGCGCTTACATGGACCTCTCTCCATTGCTCTTTTGTGCATTTACCCGGGCTTAATATAGGTCTTACTTCGCTTGATAGGATTTCTGCCCCGCCGCCGGGGATAGAATCAAGTCCGGCATCTTTTAAAAGTTTTATCAGCTCTTTTATGCTAATTTTTTCAAGCTTTGATAAATATACGATTTCTGGGGCAGAAAATGAATGTATTTGAATGCTTGGAAACTTGCTTTTAATTGTTGATAGTAAGTTTAAATAGTAATCTAACCTTAAATAAGGATTTAAACCACCTTGCATTAACAAGGTTGTCCCGCCATTTTCGATAAGTTCTTTAACTTTTTCTAAAATTTCATCTACTGGTAAGGTGTAAGCATCATCTGCACCAATTCTTCTCTGGAATGCACAAAACTTGCAACCTGCGACGCAGATGTTAGTGTAATTTACATTCCTGTCAATTACGAAAGTTACTATGTCTTTATGAAATTTTTGCCTTACGCTATTTGCGATAAAGCCAAGTGTCGAGAGCTCTAATTTAAATAAATTTAGCGCTTCATCTTTAGATATCCGCCTTGAGTCTAAGACCTTGCTTACCACATGCTAAAGATATGCTTATGCGCCGAATTTTTCAAGTCTTAAGCTGTGAGCAAGTAGGTAGTTTATGAGTTTGTAGGTTGGGAATATACCAAGTTCACCTTTAAGGCATTCTCTTTCAGTCAGTCTTTGTGAGGTTTTACCGAGCGTGAATTTTGAGTAGATTAATACTGGGACTGGATGCCAAGAATGAGATTTCATAATAGATGGCGTTGAATGGTCGCCTGTTATAGCAATCACATTTGGGTTTAATGACATAATTTCTGGTAAATAACTATCAAACTCCTCTATTGCTGATATTTTAAGCTCGTAATTTCCATCTTCTCCCGCGGAATCTGTTTTTTTGTAATGTAGGAAAAAGAAGTCATAATCACCCCAGGCAGATTTTAGGGTGTTTATTTGGTCTTTAAAGCTCTCCCCGTTAGAGTTTAAAACTTCCATACCTACAAGTTTTGCGATGCCTTTATACATTGGATAAACTGCGATTGCACAGGATTTTAGATTGAATTTAGAGTTAAAACTTTCTATTTCCGGCATTCTTGCGAATCCTCTAAGGAGGATGTAATTGGCTTTTTCTTGGTCTTTTAGGACTTTTTTTACGATTGATAGAAATTCCCGAATTAGTTTTGATGCATCGTCATTACCCTCTGGCTCTTTTGGGAATAGTCCCTCTGATTGTGGGTCTGTATCTTTTAGCGTAGATTCTACGGGCTTATTAAAGTGAAAAACTAAGCCAAGTCTATGTTCTTTACCTGATTTTATAGATATTGGTAAGTTCTTTATGGCTTGTGAGAGTTTTTGGGTTATCTCTATGTTTTCTTCGGTTTTGATTCTCCCTGCGCGTCTATCTACTACTTTTCCGTCTTTGTCAATAGTAGCATAGTTTCCTCGGGCGGTGATGTCATATGGACCTACTTCTAATCCAAGCCCGAGTGCCTCGAGGATACCCCTTCCAATCTGGAACTTAGTTGGGTCATAGCCAAAGAGTGCAAGATGCCCAGGTCCGCTACCCGGGGTTATGCCAAAGTCCACGGGAATATGGCATCCTGTTGCGCTAAAGCTGACTATCTTATCAAGGTTTGGGGTTTTAGCAATTTCGAGCTCTGTCATACCATCTTTAATCGGAAGCCCGCCAAGACCATCAAGAACTATCAAAACGATTTTTGAACTCACTCCGTCTTTCTTGAGTAGGTTTTTAATCATATAAATATTATGCAACAAGGTTTATATTAGAGACTATGAACGAGTTTTTAATTAACTTTTACATGTATGTTAAAGAAATGACACTACCTTTTTTAGTTGGCGTTATAATATCTTCAATTTTACAGCTATTTAACGCGCATCTTTTTGTTCGAAAGCCACTGAGAAATCAGTATATAGCACCGATTTACACAGGTTTTATTGCAGGGACATTACCTCTTTGCTCTTGTTCTATGATTCCATTTGCCTACATGATAAATAGTTTGTCTAAGACATATGCGCCAACGATGGCTTTTTTGGTCGTTGCTCCTATAGTTTCCCCACTTACTATCATGTTAACTTACAGCTACTTTGACTTAAAGATGGCTGTTTTTAGATTGTTTGGGACATTTATTTTCGCCCTTGCTTTTTCATATATTGTGGCTATGGCTTTTAAAAAGCCGACCACATTACCAACGGCATACAGCCATAAAAAGGCAAAATTAAGCGAGTTTTACAGGATATTTTTTGATAACTTTTTCGGGATTGGTAAGTATTTACTAATTGGGGTTTTGATTGCGGCGATTTTAAAAACTTTGATAAAGCCAGAACAGCTTTACTTTGTTTCAAAAAGTACTTTTTCCTATCTTTTACTTTCGCTTATATCAACGCCAATTTACGTTTGCGCTGGGGAAGAGGTGCCAATATCTAAAGCGCTTTCTGAGATTGGATTTAGCAGCGGCAGCTCCCTTAGCTTTATGCTGGGAGCTGCCGGGGTTTGCATACCCACATTTGTGGGCGTTATGAAGTTTTTACCAAAAAAACTCGTCTTTACCTATGCGGTCTTTTGGGTGCTCTTTTCAGCCCTCATGGGTTTTATGTATGACCTTATTTAAAAAACAAGCGTCTTGTGAGGGCAAATAGAGCTCCAAAGACGGCAAAGAAGCTACCAAAGCCATAACCTGTGTTGCAGCCACCACCACCGCCGCCAGAGGGGGTTGAACCAATGCCAACGCCACCACCCCCGCCACCGCCAGAGCCGCCACCAGAACCGCCGCCGCCAGAACCACCGCCACCAGAACCGCCGCCAGAGCCGCCGCCACCAGAGCCGCCGCCGCTTGGATTAAATTCGTATGCGCCTAAGTCAACAATTGAGCTTCCGTTTCTATCGCCGTCAATTACCCTCGGATTTCCATCAAGGTCTAAATCGCCAAGACCGCCTATTCTTGCATTATCACCTCTGTCAATTGCTGGTGAGTTTGCGCTTAGTCTAAAGTCAGTTGCTGAGACGAATCTTGGGTCTTGTTGGATGTTATTGGCTGCTGTATATGGCGCTGTTGGGCGGTCAGAGAATGCTACTTTCTCAGTTCTTGGGGCACTTGAGAAGTCTATTGAAGGACCTGTAGTAAAGAGGTTGTTAAAGAGCTCTGTTGTGCCGTTTGTGGAACCTCTATCTACGAATAAATCATCGCCGTCAGCCCCGCCCTCGCGAGCTTCGTTTTGCCAAAAGATGTTGTTGCTTATAGATACCGTTGCTGAGTTGTCGTTAAGTAAGACAAATAATCCGCCGCCTCTGTTTGGCGCGCTGTTATTTACGAAAGTGTTATTTACTACGAAAGCAGAGGCTTGTCCAACAAGAATATGCAGAGCTCCACCGACTGCGTCTGTGGGGCTTGGGGCTCTATTGACTCGGTTATTGGCAAATAGGTTGCTAAAGACGAAGGCCCTTGAGCCTACCCTCAGTCTTACTGCACCCCCGGGGTTATCTGCGGTGTTATTTAGGAATGAGTTTCTTACTAAATCTATGTTGCGGGCTTCTATGAAGATTACACCTCCACCGCTACCTCTGGTGTTGCTTGTGTTTCTAAAGGTGATGCCCTCTATTCTTACAGTTCCCGTATCTGAAGCGCCGCAAGCTGATTTAACGATTTGGAATATATAACCTCTGTCGCTCTCAAGCGTTACAGGTCCACCCGCTGATCTAATGGTGAGGTTTCTCGAGCATCCAGGTGATGTTGCTGAATATTCTGGAACCACTGCAAGATGTTCTATACCGCCGCTAAAGCGTATGGTCCCAGATTGGATGCAAACCACCGTATCGCTCGGCCTACTTGGAGCTTCCCGCACGGCTTGCCTTAGCTCCTCGGCTGTTCTGACAGTTGCTGTGCAGCTCGCTTGGTGATATTCCTTTGCGGCTGCGAAAACTGCTGATGCAAGTAAAAGTGCTATCGTCTTCATTACAAAAACCTCCCCTTAAAATTAAAACTAATATAAGTCAGTTTGTCAATATCGTCAAGGGGGGTAGCGGGGGGAATTTCCCCCCGCGTTTAAAGTCCATAATAGTAGGCTATAGCGGCTGCTAAAACTAGGGCGGTGGTTTCTGGGTCTTGGTCGGGCTTTGGGGATAGGTTATAAGATTGGAGCTTTTGCTCAAGGAAGTGAATGCCGAAGCGCCCCTCGATGAAGTCTGGGTCTAATACAATTTCGCGATGGAGTGGGATGTTGGTTGGGACGCCGCGGACTATGAATTCATCAAGCGCTCTTCTTGCCCTTGCTATGAGTCTATCCCAGCTTAATGCCCATACGCTCATTTTGGCTATCATGGAATCGTAGTAAGGGGGGATGATATAGTCTTTGTAAACCCCGCCGTCCATGCGGATTCCCGGACCGCCGGGGGAATAGTATGCGGTTATCTTACCAGGGGACGGGGCAAAGTTCCTAAGAGGGTCCTCGGCGTTTATTCTAAACTCTGCGGCATACCCTCTAAAGGTAATATCTGCTTGGGAAAACATCAGTGGCTCTCCCATGGCAATTCTTAGCATGTTTTCGACTATGTCTATGCCTGTTACCATCTCGCTTATGGTGTGTTCGACCTGAAGGCGGGTGTTCATCTCGATAAAGTAAAATTCCCCGGTGTTTAAATCCACAAGAAACTCAAGCGTGCCTGCGCTTTCGTATCCTACTTGCATCATTGCGCGAAGGCTTTGACCGAGGATTTTGCTCCTGATTTCTTGAGGTAAAACCGGGCAGGGGGTTATTTCAATGACCTTTTGGTGCTTTCTTTGGATTGAGCAATCCCTCTCGCCAAGATGGACTACATTGCCAAACTTATCACCAAGGATTTGAACCTCTATGTGCTTGGGGTTTCTTAGATACTTTTCTACAAAGAGCTCGCCGCGCGAGAAAAAGGCGCTTGCTTCGCGATAGGCGGATTCAAACTGAGATGGAAGCTCTTCGGGGGATTTAACAAGCCTCATACCCCTTCCGCCGCCGCCAAAGGCGGACTTTAGCAAAACTGGGTAGCCAATCTCGTCGGCTACTTTAAGGGCTTTTTTGACATCGCTTAGGGGCTCTTCTGAGCCCGGGATGGTCTTTAGCCCGAGCTCTCTCATGACCTTTTTTGCTCTTACTTTGTCACCAAAGAGCTCGATGTGCTCTGGTTTTGGTCCTATAAAGGTAATGCCGTTTTGCTCGCAGTATCTTGCAAAGTCCGCATTTTCTGCAAGGAAGCCATAACCGGGGTGTATGGCATCTGCGCCGACTGCTTTTGCGAGTTCTACTATCTTATGGTAGTCTAAGTATGCCTTGATTGGGTCGCCAGGGATTAGGTATGCCTCTTGGGCTTTTTTGACATACAAAGAGCGAGCGTCTGCTTGGGAATAGATTGCGACCGTTGGGATATTTAGCTCTTCGCAGCCTCTTATGATTCTGAGGGCTACCTCGCCCCTATTGGCTATGAGGACTTTCTTAAACATCTTACTAATCTCCATTTTGCGAATATTTGAAGTCATTTAGGAACATTTGTTTATCTTTACAAACTACGAATATCTCTTGGACGCTTGTTCCCTTTTTGTAAAGGAGTTTAAAACCGCTGCTTGTTTGGTATTTTAAAAAAAGCCCGTGTGAGCCTCTGCCGCCTTGAGCCCTTGATATCTTGCCAGGGATGATAGAGCTTACTGAGGACAGCTTTGATAGAGTTTTCAGGTAT
>JANWVD010000039.1 GCA_025057715.1 Aquificaceae bacterium
AATACCGGCAGAGCAAGCCAAAATCGCATCGAGCGCTCAAACCTACGCAAGCGAAGGCAAAACCCTATTCCAAGCATACTGCCAAGCATGTCATTCTATTAGATACGACGGCGTTTACCTAAGCTCTGTGGAAACAAACCCAAAATTTGCCGCACTTAAAGAGCAATACGGCAAACTCATACCGCTTGATATTTACACAAGCGTATTTTCAGACGACTTAAAGGCGCTAAAGGACAGCTTTGGTAAAATCCCGCCAGACCTTTCTACAATGTACTTAGTCAAAGGTCCAGGCTATCTTTACAATTTCATCTTAGAACCCAACAAGGTCTTGCCAGGCACCTCTATGCCAAAGGTAATTGATGACCCAACTCAAACTGCAAAGATAGTCGCATACTTAAAATCAGTCTCAGAGCCACCAGAAAGAGAAAAGCAAAAGCGCACAATGATGGGAATTGGGACAATAACATACTTCACAATCATGGGCTTTTTGATATACATTTGGCGAAGGGGCGTTCTTAAAAGGAGAGGCCTACTCTAAGGCAGTTTTTCAACATGCAAGCCTCGCACCGCGGGGCGCTTTTACAAAAATACTTAGCGTGATGGTCTATAAGAGCGTGAAATTCTTTATATACCTGAAGGTCTTTAGGGAGCTGTCTTTCAAACGTCTTTTTTAATTCAGAATAATTCCCGGTTATACCCATATAACGATAAATAAAACGGAATGTATACTTATCTATCACAAAGCTAAGTCTGTTAAAAGCGTAAAGAAGTATAGAATCTGCAGTCTCTTCGCCTACCCCCGGCGCCTTGAGTAATTCCTCTCGGGATATATTTTCAAGCTCATTTGCGCTTTTAAAAAGCATACAAAACTCTTTAAGTCTTTTCGCTTTTTGGTTATAAAAGCCAGTCGGCTTTATTAACTCTTTTAAAAGCTCTATTGGCGATTCCCTAATAAACCTAAAAGAGAGCTCTCCGTAGCTCTTGATATTATCAAGAGCTCTCTCTACGTTCTTCCAAGATGTATTTTGGGTTAAGATAGCGCCTATAATAATCTCCTCGCGCGGGTCTGTGCCTTTGAGATTATGATAGTTTAAATCAACCGGCCACCAGCCTTGTGGGCCATAAAGCTCAAAGAGCGCTTGATAGAGCTCTCTCAAGGGCATTTTGAACCTCCTTATAAACCCAGCTTTCCCCTTTTCTATAAGCAACCCCCAACTCTTTTGCTGAATAGATTGGCAAAACCCCTTCAACGCTTAAAAGCTGAAGAAATTTGCTGAGATTATGAGTCTTATTACTCAAACGAGCGCGCTCAAAATCTATTAAATAGACCTTATTTTGCGAGATAATGAGATTTTTATCGAGTTTATTCATCTCCCCTTTATCTATACCCAAAATATCAAGCGTTTTGATAAGCTCAAGCACCTGAAGGAAAACCTGGATTCTTTGCGCCTTAGAAAGGCTTGCTCTCTTGAAAATCTTACCATCTATGAAATCGTAAGCAATAAAATCCTCGCCAAAAAACCTAAGCTGGGGGAAACCTTCAAAACCCAAAAGCATTGATAGCACTCTTGACTCTCTCTTGATGGAATCTAAGACCTGCGGCGAGCGCGCGACCTTTATCGCAAGCACCAAATCACCAAGTTTTGCCCTAAAAACAACACCTCGCCAGCCTTTGCCGACCTTTTCAAGCCCCTCAAGATAAAGCTCGAGCTCTTTAAAGCTCTTTGCAGAGCCTACTTGCCAGCTTTGCATCCTCCTTGGTGTTTATATTAAAAAAGCTAAGTAATCTAAAATCGCGCCTTTCGGCGCATTCTTTACTCAAAACCCTACACTCAACAGATTCCAAAAGCCTCCTAAGAGAATATTCACCCTTGCAAACCCTTTCAGAAACCTCAGGAAGAAGCGAGGTGTAGTATATTCCCGGCATTGGCTGAAGCCCGTTTATGTCAAAGACGCATGCCAAAGGGCAAGAATTTTCAATAAGCTCAAGAATTAGCTCTCTTTTAACAAAGGGCGCATCTGCACTTAGGAGCAAAAACCTCTCGCCCTTAGAGTAGTTAAGGGCGCTATATAGCCCAACCATAGAAGAGTGAGTTGAAAGCAAATCCTTATAGACCTTTACGCCCTTTATGTCATTAAACTTCTCTGGCTCTTTGCAAACTATGGCTATATCAAATCCCTCTAAGGCATCAATCACCCACTTTAAAAGCGGCTTTCCGCAAAGGCTATAGAGAGTTTTATCCTCGCCGAAGCGAGACGATAGCCCGCCGGCAAGGATAAAGGCTTCCATTACTCAAGTTGGATGAGCTTTGCACCATTGGGAAGGTTTGTAATACTTTCGCGTCTTGCGGGCATATATAAATTGCTGCCAGCCGGGACAACGCTGCCTTTTATATGCGGGTTTAGGTCCCTAAAGACAGATTCGCGAATTGAGCGCTGATTTGTTAGCTCCTCAACCGGGGTATCTCTATTTACGCTTTCGCGGTTTATTGCAATTGTTTGCAAGCTTGCGTTGATGCCATACTTTTGCGGGTTTCTGTTAATTAAGAGCACTGCAAAGAAGGCAGGAACGTAGTTTCTGGTTTCAAGAGGAAGCGCGCCTTGGGTAATCCAAAAGTCAAGACCGCCGGTGCGATTTGAGACGCAATTTTCGCCGCAATTATAGCTCGCAAGCGCAAGCTCCCAGCTTCCAAACATGTTATAAAGGTCTTTAAGATAGCGCATGGCAGCATCGGTTGCCTTTGCAACATCAAAGCGCTCGTCAACCTGTGAATCTACCCTAAGACCGTATCTTCGCGCAGTTGAGGGTATAAATTGCCAAAGACCGGCAGCGCCAGAGCGAGATACGGCAAAGTTATTATAGGCACTCTCAATAACTGGCAAGAGAGCGAGCTCTTCTGGCATATTATGTTGGCGAATTATAGGCAAAATAACGGGCATATATAGGCTTGCTCTTTGCAGCGATGTTTCTATATGGCGCTTGTTGCGGGTGTAAAAGTCAATAAAGCGTCTTATTTCCTCCCTATCTGGGACTGGTATCCCGAGGGCTTTTGCCTCTTGCTGGATGAATCGCTCCTCTTCCTCAGAAAAGAAGTGAGACCCTTTTTGCAAGATAGTTAATTGGTGATTTGCCTTTGGCAAAACCGCCTGCCTAAAAGCAGGGCTGCAGGACAAAATAAAAGCGCAAAGAAGCATTACAAATTTAGCCACTTCCCGCCTCCTGATAAGATTATACTAAAGGTTATAATGCAGTTCGAATTTGAAAGTCTTTCAAAACCGCTAAGAGACGCCATTAGTCTAATGGGATATCAAAAACCTACGCCAATCCAAAGGGAGGTAATTCCATTAGCGCTTCAGGGCTTTGACATTATGGGGCAAGCGCAAACGGGCACTGGAAAGACTGCGGCGTTTGCAATACCCATAGTTGAGATGGCAAAAAGCCAAGATAGAGCCATCGCCCTTGTTATGACGCCAACCCGCGAGCTATCAATGCAGGTAAAGCAAGAATTTTTCGCCCTTTCGAGGTTCAAAAACCTTAGGGTTTATAGCTTCTATGGCGGGACGATGGTGCAAAGGGACTTAGAGCTCCTTTCAAGAGCAATCCCTAATATCGTGGTAGGCACCCCGGGAAGGTTAAAAGACCTTATACAAAGAAACGCCCTTGTTTTGAACGAGATTCAGTTCCTTGTTCTTGACGAGGCGGACATGATGCTCGACCTTGGCTTTATCGAGGATGTTGAATGGATAATCTCAAAAACCGCAAAGGACCGCCAAAGCTTTCTCTTTTCTGCAACAATACCAAAACAGGTTCAGGAGCTTGCAAAGAAGTTTCTAAAGCCAGAATACAAGTTTGTCAAGGTAATCTCACAAGAGCTCTACCCAATGATAGAGGAAAGGGTGATAAAGCTCAGCTCAAGCGGACAAAAGCTAACTGAGCTTGAAAGGCTCTTAAGAGAATACAGCGAAGAGCGCATAATAGTTTTTGTAAAAACGAGAAAGGACGCAAAGGAGCTAACTAACTGGGTTCGCTCACAGGGCTTTTCGGCAGTTGCGCTTCATGGGGATATGACGCAAAAAAAGAGAGAAAACGCGCTAAAACTCTTCAAAGAAGGCAAAACGAACATAGTAATAGCAACAGATGTTGCATCAAGGGGTCTAGATATAAAAAACGTCGGACTTGTTATAAACTTCCACATTCCTGAAAACCCAGAGGTTTACATACACAGAATTGGAAGAACGGGTCGCATAGGGGCAAAGGGAAAAGCCTTTAGCTTAGTCTCACCAGAAGAGAGTAAGGCTTTATATAGGATTAAAAAGCTCAGACAAAAGGTAAGCGCCTAAATGGAGTTAGAAAGAAGGGCAAGAAGGTTAAAGCTCATCTTGCTTGATGTGGACGGGGTTTTAACAGATGGAAGGCTTTACTATAACCAAGAGGGGGAAAGGATAAAGGTATTTGATGTAAAAGACGGGCTTGGGATAAAGCTATTGCAATCAGTGGGGTTAAAAGTCGGGGCTATCTCAGGAAGAGATTCCCCCGCTTTGCGCGAAAGGGTCAGAGAGCTTAAGATAAGCCCGGCAATTCTTGGCGAATACAAAAAATTAAGAGCTCTTGAGAATATCCTAAAAGAGCTAAACATAGAGCCTGAAGAGACTGCCTTTATAGGTGATGACCTGCCTGATTTAGCGCCGATGCAAAGGGTGGGCTTTGCTATTGCAGTTAGCAACGCACATGAGCTTGTAAAGAGCTTTGCACACTATATAACCAAAGCAAGAGGTGGCGAAGGCGCAGTGCGCGAGGTTGCAGAGCTAATACTTAGCTTAAGGGGTGAATTAGACAGCATCCTGAGGGCCTTCCATGCTTAAGAGCGCGCTCTTTGGCATTTTGATATTAATCCTCGCGGTTTTTTTAAAAAGCTGGGGTAGTCGTTTTCAAGAAAGCCCCTATAAGGACGCGCTTAGCTCGCTTGAAGAAATCAGAGTAAGGGCGTATAGCAAGAGCGGTATAGAGTGGGTAGTAAAAGGCCAATCTCTGACTGCAAAGGGGCAAAAGGTGGAGCTTAAAAATGCAGAGCTATATTACTCAGATAACATCCTCACCTCTCAAAGGGCTGTTTTTAATAGACAAACCGGGGACGGTGTTTTATATCAAGGGGTGAATCTAAAATCGCAAGACCTTGAATTTTCTACCGACAGCTCTTTTATAAACATGAAAGAGGGCTTAATTTGGGGAAATGGTGAAGTAAAGCTGAGATTAGCAAACGCAAAAATAACAGGCGAAGGCTTTAAAATCCACACAGACAGCGAAACAATTAACATCTTTAAGGTAAAAACGAGTATAGAATGAGGGTTTTATTTGTTTTTTTAGCTATTTTTGTCAGTTTTGCGCAGCCTATAATCATAGAAGCAGACCAGCTAACCTATGAAAAAGATAAACTTATCTACAATGGCAATGTCAAGGTAAGCAGGGCAGACGGGGTTTTGAAGGCGCAAAGGCTTGTTATTTTCCTTGACGAAAAGAAGCGCGCAAAGAGCGCAGAAGCGACTGGTCAGCCACTTTACAGAGACGAAAAGAGGCAAGCAAGCGCAGATAGCATTCAGTATGACTTTGAGAAGGAAATTCTTATATTAAAAGGCAACGCAAGGCTGCAAGAGGGAGAGAGCTTTATAGAAGCGCCGCAGATAACATACTTTCGCAAAGAAGACAGAGCTCTTGCTCAAGGTAGGGTAAGGACAATCTATGTGGAGGAAAGCCGTGACAAAGTCCCAGCTGATAGAAAGCCTTAGCGAAGAGTTTGAAATCAGCGAAGAAGAAGCGAGAATGTTTGTTGAGGAGTTTTTAAACGCCATAGCCGAAGAGCTCATAGCTTCGGGAAGGGTGGAATTAAGAGGTTTTGGTGTATTTAGAGTCAAAAGTCAAAGAGGTAGGTTTGTAAAAAATCCAAAAACGGGCATAGAATACTACGCCAATTGGCGCTTAAGGATATCTTTTAAAACCTCAAGCGTGTTTTTTAAAAAGCATGAAGGTTGATGTTTTGGTAGTTGGAGCAGGTCCTGGTGGGTCTATGTGCGCGCTTGAGTGCGCGCGTGCTGGTATGAAGGTCTTGCTAATAGATACCAAGAAAAATATTGGCGAGCCGGTGCAATGCGCCGAGTTTATCCCGCTTCAGCTATCTTACTCTCTAAAGGGTATAGATTACCAAAGCGCTATAAAACAAGAGGTAAAGAAGATGGTGCATTTTACCCCCTGGGGGGAGGTTGGGGAATGCGATTCGCCGGGGTATGTCTTAGATAGGGCGGCGTTTGATAAGGCGATTGCCTCTCGCGCCCTCGAAGAGGGCGCGGTTCTAAGTTTAAAAACAAAATTCCTTGGGTGGGAAGATGGGCTTGCGGTTCTAAAGAGGCTAAAGACGGGCGAGGTCCTAAAATTAAAAGCTGAGTTTGTGGTCGGGGCGGATGGTCCAAGGTCGGTCGTTGCAAAGCTAACGGGGGAAGGAAATAGCTACTTTCTCCTTAGCGCGCAAAGAACCATGAGGCTAAATAAAGAGGTCAAAGAGTTGTGGGTGTTTTTTAGGTCTTATATCCCAGGTGGCTATGGGTGGGTGTTTCCCAAAGGCGAGCTTGCCAATGTTGGCGTTGGGATTGACCCAAAGTTTAATTTTAGCCTTGATTTTGCGCTGCAGGAGTTTTTAAAAGAGCTTAGAGCTCTTAAGGTCGTTGATGAGGTCTTTGGCTCAACGGGGGGATGGTTGCCTGCTAACGGGCTTTTGAGGTTAGTAAGAAAGAATGTAGTGCTCGTTGGGGATGCCGGGGGGTTTTGCCATCCGATAACTGGGGCAGGGATTGCCAATGCGGTGCTATCTGGGGCTTTGGCTGGTAAATCGTTGGCTATGGGGAAGTTAGAGCAATACGAGGAAGAAGCCAGCGAGGTATTTGCCCCGCCCTTAGAAAGGGCGAAAAAGAAAAGAGAGCTACATATGCAAAGCTGGGATAGGCTTGAGAAGATAGTTCCGCTAACTTGGATAGGCTTTGACGAATACTGGAATAAAATTTAAAACTATTATGGAAGTGTTTTCAAAGAGCGCATCGCCGCTTACGGAAGAGGAGTGGAAGGATTTAGAAGAAGCCATTTATGAAACCGGGCGCCAGGTTTTGGTTTGCAGAAGGTTTCTAAGGCTAATTGGACCAATTGGTCCAGGGCATCAAGTCGTTTCCTTTGACGTTTTATCAAACTTCGAGATTGGAGCTTGCGAGCTAACGCCTAACAAGCAAGAATCTGAGCC
>JANWVD010000003.1 GCA_025057715.1 Aquificaceae bacterium
ATTGCGAATACTATGCGAGCGCTACCGCGCTCCTTTTAAGACTTATGGGGGTGCCGGCAAGGGTGGTTGGTGGTTTTAAAGGAGCTCTCTATAACCCCTATGGAAAATATCACGTTGTTACAAATTCTATGGCTCACGTATGGGTCGAGGCTTATGTAAAAGGAGAGTGGATAAGAGTTGATACGACCCCCTCTTACTCGCCTGAAGCAATAAGAGAAATCTCAAAGTTTAGTCTTTTGCATGATTATATTGTTAGTTTCTGGCATACAAACGTCATTGGTTTTGACGCAAAGCGTCAAATCTCTCTCTTCAGAGGCATAAAAGAGGGATTATCGAGAAAGAGTTCTTTTGAAAGTGTAAGCAGTATTTTTGAACCCTTAATGCTGATGCTTTTGGGTATGTCCGGATTTTATTTTCTGTTGCAGGCTTACTTTAAAAGCAGGAAGACTCCTGAAAACCTATACAGAGAGCTCAAATGGTTTTTAAAATCAAAGGGTTTAATAAGCGACGAGTTTTTGCCTGAGCATGTGCTTACTAGGGTCTTAGAAAGTCCATACTATGATGGTTCGTTGTATATCATCAGGCTATACCAAAGAAAGCGCTTTTCTCAGCATAAGGTCTATAAAAATGAGATAATCGAGGGTTATAAAATACTCCAAAATCTTAAGAATATTGCTGGTCGCTCCTGACGGTTATTATGGTATGAACATTTCCTCTCGGATTAAAATCGCTAACTACTTTTAAAAACTTAGGGTTTAAAAGCTCGTAAAGCGCTTTATATATACGATTCGTCGCATCTTCGTGAGATATGTGAACCTCCCTGAAGGAGTTTAGCCAAAGTTTCAAAGAGCGAAGCTCGACGATTTTTTCGTTTGGTATGTAGCTTATTCTGATGGTAGCAAAATCCGGGTAGCCAGAGCGAGGGCATAAACACGTAAATTCTGGATAGGAAATCTCTATCAGATAATCGCGCTCTGGACTTGGGTTTGCCCAGCTTTCCAACTTTGCGTTCTTTATTAAACTTTCGCCATACTTCTCCTGCATAGATTAAATTTAAATCGCCCGAAGGGCGGTTTATAATCTTTCTTATGGGTGTTTATTTAGGGGTGCTCATTACCTGCCCTATTGACAAAGCCGATGAGCTTGCCATGATGATAGTTGAGGAGAGGCTCGGGGCTTGTGTCAATATTGTCGAGAAGGTGCGCTCTATCTATAGATGGGAAGGTAGAATCGTAAAAGACGAAGAGAGTCTTCTTGTCGTCAAAACAAGCGCTGAGCGCTTCGATGAGCTCCTAAAGAAGGTCAAAGAGGTCCATCCCTATACCGTGCCTGAAATCATAGCTTTTTCGTTAGTTGGTGGAAATAACGACTATCTTAAGTGGATTGACGAATGCGTAGCTCGCCAGAGCTCCGCGTAATTGACGAAGTTTCCAGCATTCTCGGGCGTGCTCTTAAGTTTGAGCGCGCGCTCGACGAGGTCTTAAAGGTCTTATATTCTTACTGGAATGCCCGATATAGCTACATTGCTTTTATAGAAAGTCCAGATAAGCTAAGAATCGTTCGCTCTTTTGGTATTAACGAGGAGTTTGCCCGCAACGTGGTTTTTGGTCGCGGTGAGGGGGTAGTAGGAAAGGTTTTCAAGGATGGTGTGCCGGTCGTTTTATCCGATGTAAAGCTCGGGGTTTTTCTAAATAAGACCGGCATGAAAGACCGCCTCAGAGAGGGGGAGACATTCATTGCGGTTCCAGTCTTGGTTGAAAGTAAGGTAGTCGGTGTCCTCGCGGTTTTTAAGGATTTCTCAAAAGAGAGTATAGAAAAAGCCGTCGGAGTTTTAAAGGTAGTGGCTTCCATGTTAGGCATGCTCTTTAGACTTGAGCAGTTTTTAAAAAACGAACAAACGCGCTGGGAGGAGGAAAAGCAGGCACTAAAGAGCACCATTCTTGAAAGAGAGCGCTTTGACGCAATTATCGGGAAAAGCCCTGCCATAGAGAAACTTTTTGAGGTTATTCTAAAGCTCGCCAAAACTGAAGCAAACGTTCTTATAACTGGTGAAAGTGGCACGGGTAAGGGTCTTGTTGCCAGAGCTCTGCACTTCCTCGGTCCGAGGCGAGAGGGACCGTTTTTGATAATTAATTGTAGCGCTATCCCTGAGTCTTTGCTTGAAGCAGAGCTATTTGGTTTTGAACGTGGCGCTTTCACTGGAGCTTATAGCACCAAGAGGGGTAAGTTTGAATTAGCCAGTGGTGGGACGATATTTCTTGACGAAATAGCCGATATGCCACTCAGTCTTCAGCCAAAGCTACTTAGAGTTTTACAAGAGCGCGAGTTTGAGCGTCTTGGTAGTGAAAAGAGTATAAGAGTAGATGTCAGAGTAGCTTCTGCCACTAACAAAGACCTTAATAAACTGATAAGTCAGGGCAGCTTCCGCGAGGATTTATACTACCGCCTTAATGTAGTGCCAATCAGGGTTCCAGCGCTTAGAGAGAGAAAAGAGGATATTCCGCTCCTTGTGGAGCATTTTATCAAAGTCCATGGCAGGCGCTATGGTAAAAAGGTCAGCATTTCAGCATCTGTGATGGAGGCATTCTTAAACTATCCCTGGCCTGGCAATGTCAGAGAGCTCGAAAATACTATTGAGCGCCTCGTTATTCTCAAAGACGGCGTAATTCAGCTTTCTGACTTACCCGCCTACATGCGGACTTCTATTGAGACCGGTTTTTCTAACTTTGACGGCTATAATGAAGCAGAGCTTATCAAGCTTGCTCTCGAGAAAGCAGGTTTTGTAAAATCTAGAGCTGCGAAGCTCCTTGGTTTGACCTTACGCCAGCTTGATTATAGAATAAAAAAGTACAATATACAGACAAAGTGAAAATATTTGTTATTGCCTTATCGAAATTTAAGTGCCTTTGCAATGTTAGATTTAGAACTCTTGAACATTTTTTAAAAGTCGTTGGTTATTTAAATACCGCTTGTTGAGATTATTTAGTATATCCAGTAATCTTTAATGAAGCTATAAAGTGTTTATGGATACTCTCATGTTTTGTCACATACTCGCCATAAACTTGCTTCGAGCTGTCATAGATAGCTTGAAGTGTTTTCTAATCAATGTGCGTAATGCCTCTGAACTTTGTTTAGAAAATCTTTATTTTGATAGCTTGCTACTGGAGGTAGTCTATAAAAAGACCTGTAAATCACGAAAGTCTTTCTAACTTTTGCCGTATATAAGTTGTTGAAAATTCACGAGCAGGGAATAAAATTAAAAGAGAAAACAATGATTTAAGAGGAGTAAGCATGCAGAAAAAAGCCGTAGCTGCTCTTATGTTAGGCGGTTTTCTCCTAATGTCAGTTTCTTGTGGAGGTGGTGGAGGCTCGCCTGCTGGCGGTAGTGGAAGCAGTGCAGCAGGCGGTGGTGCGACCGGTGGCACAACCGGTGGTGGCACAGCTGGCGGTGGAACCGGTGGTGGCACAACCGGTGGTGCAACTGGCGGTGGAACAGGCGGCGGGGCGACTACTACCTTTACGCTGCAAAGCACGGCTTTCTCTAACAACGGAAACATACCGCGCGCTCACACATGCGACGGACAGGATGTATCACCACCTCTAAGCTGGAGTGGTGCGCCTCAGGGAACTCAGTCGTTTGTGATTATAATGGAAGACCCTGATGCTCAGCAGGTGGGGGGAAGGGTCTGGACCCACTGGGTCATATATGACATACCGGCAAATAGAACCAGCCTGCAGGAAGGCTTTCCTAAGCAATCAAATGTTGACAACATAAAACAAGGACCTACTGACTTTTCTTCCAGCTCAATAGGTTACTATGGACCATGCCCACCCCCTGGCAGGACACACACATACGTTTTTACAATCTACGCATTAAATGTCCAAACGCTCGGTCTTAATCCTGGCGCTACCAAACAGCAAGTGCTTAACGCAATGCAAAATAGGGTTTTGGGGGAGGCAACACTGAGGGGTAGATACGGAAGATAAAACCTAAAGGGGGGCCTTGCCCCCTTTAAATCTATTAAAAAAGATGTTTGAGAAAACCCCAAAAGGCGGCTTTAAGTCAAAAAAAGCTCACAATTTAGCTCGTGAAAAGCTACAAGTGAGGGTAAATGTCCTTGCTTACGATTTAGTGAGGGTATTTTGCTGATTTTGACACCCACATTAAACACATAAACCCATGTCTTTGTCTAAATAGCTGATGTATTTAGTTAAGTTTCTACATATAGGTCCTACTTAGGAAAATCGGGCTTTAGTTTTATTATTAATACCTCAAAGCACCGAGAGAGTTAGACTCTTCTTTTAAGCTGTTCAATTTCAGGACGAGACCTATAGATACCAGCTACTATATAGAACAAAACTCGAGCAACTATAGGGCGCCCTTGACCTATTAAATCTTCAATCCTCATACCAAGGTAAGACACCTATGTAAACTTTTTGTAAACATGTTAACAATTTTTCTACATCTTGGCCCATCAAGCCTTATAAAACGCACGTAAAATCCCGTTGGCACGATTTTTGCAAAACAAGGATTTTAGGAGGTGAATTTAATGAAAAAAATAGAGGCCATTATTAAGCCATTTAAGCTTGACGAAGTCAAAGATGCCTTGGTCGAGGCAGGGATAGGTGGTATGACGGTGACCGAGGTTAAGGGCTTTGGGCAGCAAAAGGGGCATACCGAAATCTACAGAGGCACTGAGTATGTAATTGACTTTTTGCCAAAGATAAAAATCGAGGTAGTCGTCAGAGACGAGGATGTTCAAAAGGTTATCGACACGATTGTAAAAAGCGCCCAAACCGGAAGGGTAGGAGACGGAAAAATCTTCGTCATACCAGTCGAAGAGGTGGTTCGCATTCGCACAAATGAAAGAGGAGAAGCAGCAATTTAAAAGGAGGTAAAAGCTATGCAAAAGCGCACGCCCAAGGAAATCCTCGAGCTTATTAAGCAAGAGGAAGTCCAGTTTGTTGACCTGAGGTTTAGCGACCTTTTTGGTCAACTTCAGCATCTGACCTTGCCAGCTTACGAGCTCTCAGAGGAAACATTCGAGGTTGGTAGGGGCTTTGACGGCTCTTCCATAAGAGGCTGGCAATCAATCAACGAATCTGACATGCTTGCCATCCCAGACCCATCCACTGCCTTTATAGACCCCTTTTACAGCGACAAAACTCTTGTGATGTTTTGCGACATTTACGACCCAATCACTTATCAGCGCTATGGAAGAGATACAAGGTATGTCGCACAAAAAGCCAGCGAATACCTAAAGCAAACCGGCATAGGCGATGTTGCCTACTTTGGACCAGAGGCTGAGTTTTTCATCCTTGATTCAATCGCCTTTGGCACAGGCGGACATTTTGCCTTTTGGGAGGTAGACTCTGAAGAAGGCTGGTGGAAGAGAGAGCTCCCCTCAAGCGGATACAAAATTCCAAACAAGCGCGGATATTTTCCCGTCCCGCCCTTGGATAAGCTCCAAAACCTAAGAAGCGAGATGGTTGCTCTAATGTCCCAAGTAGGGATACACGTAGAGCTCCACCACCACGAGGTAGCATCCGCAGGCCAAGGCGAGATAGATATCAGATACGACGAGCTTCTCTCCCAAGCCGATAAGCTATTTGTTTACAAATACATAGTCCGCTCAGTTGCCTCTAAATACGGCAAGTTTGCTACCTTTATGCCAAAGGTTTTGCCTAATGACAATGGCTCTGGCATGCATACTCACTTCTCTATTTGGAAAAACGGCCAAAACACCTTTGCCGGCACTAACTACGCAGGTCTATCAGAGACGGCTCTCTTTGCAATAGGCGGAATCTTAAAGCACGGTCCTGCATTAACGGCTCTTACAAACCCCACTATTAATTCCTATCATAGGCTCGTCCCCGGCTTTGAAGCCCCGGTAAGGCTTGCCTATTCTGCAAGAAACCGCTCAGCCGCGATAAGAATCCCGATGTATTCCACATCCCCTAAAGCAAAGCGCATTGAGATTCGCTTCCCTGACCCTACTTGCAACCCCTATCTTGCCTTTAGCGCAATCTTAATGGCAGCCATAGATGGCATTCAAAACCGCATCCACCCGGGCGAGCCTTTGGATAAAGACATCTACTCGCTCCCACCTGAAGAACTCGCCAACGTAGCCCAGCTTCCCGGCTCTCTTGAAGAATCCATTAAAGCACTGCAATCTGACAGCGACTTTCTCTTGCGCGGCGGGGTCTTTACCGAGGAACTCCTTTCAATCTGGGTAGAATCCAAGCTCAAGGAGATAAACGAGCTTAGGTTTATTCCGCACCCCAAGGAGTTTGAGCTCTACTTTGATATGTAAAGACCAAAACGCGCCCCTTTCAGGGGCGCAATTTTAAAAAGAAGCCCCCTAAAAAAGGGGCTTAAAAGGAGGACAAACGATGCGTTTAGTTATTATACTTTCTGGCTTTTTACCTGCGTTTGCAAGCGAGCTTGACAAAGCAGACACTGCTTGGATTTTAGTCTCTAATGCCTTAGTGACCTTGATGGTCATTCCGGGGCTTGCGCTCTTTTATGCCGGGCTTTCGCGCTCAAAGAGCGCGGTTAATACCCTCTCTATGTCAATTGTTGGTTTTGCTATTGCCTCTGTAGCTTGGCTAATCCTTGGTCATAGCCTTGCCTTTGGCAAGGACTTTCTTGGTTTTGTCGGCGGTCTTGATAAAGCTCTTCTAAGCTCTGTTAGCATTAATAGCCTTCAGGGAACAATTCCTGAGTATCTCTTTGTCTCTTTCCAAGCTGCCTTTGCCGGCGTTAGCTTGGCGCTAATTAGCGGCGCTCTCATAGAGAGACTAAAATTTAGCGCTTGGCTTGTCTTTAGCCTCCTTTGGGTTTTGCTCGTTTATGCCCCAATTGCCCACTGGGTGTGGGGCGGCGGATTTTTAGCAAAAGACGGCGCTCTTGACTTTGCCGGCGGCGCGGTAGTTCATCTTAATGCCGGCGTATCTGCCCTCGTTGGCGCGCTTATCTTAGGCGCTCGCAAAGAGAGCTCTATATTACCCCATAGCCTTCCTCTCACTGCCGTAGGCACAGGGCTTTTGTGGGTTGGCTGGTTTGGCTTTAACGCAGGCTCTGCGCTCTCTTCAGGCGCAATAGCGAGCATAGCCTTACTTAACACAAATCTCGGGGCATCTGCCGGGCTTCTTGGCTGGATGCTTCCAGAGTGGGTCATTCGCAAAAAGCCCACTCTTCTTGGGATGATGTCAGGCGCAGTTGCCGGGCTTGTTGGAATTACCCCGGCCGCTGGCTTTGTGATGCCAGCTGACGCAATCATTATAGGGTTTATCTCCTCTGCCATTAGCTTTTTCTTTGTCACTTATCTAAAGCACCGCCTTTATGTGGATGATGCTCTTGATGTTTTTGGCATTCACGGCATTTCTGGTCTAATTGGCGCTATTTTAACTGGCATATTTGCAACAAAGTCCGTAAATGACTCTATAAATGTCCTTCCTAACCAGCTTTTTATCCAAATCAAATCTTGCATAGCAGTTGCTATCTATAGCGCAATCATGAGCGCTTTGATTTTCTTACTCATAAAAGCAATTTTCGGTCTTCGCTCTAAAGAAGAGCAGGCTTTAGATATTTCGTTGCATGGCGAGAGCGCATACAACATAGGAGGTAAAACATGAGAGCTATAATATCTTCTTTAGCCTTATTTGCTTTAGCATTCTCTCAAAGCCCTAATTTAAAGTTCGAAGGGGCTTTTAGTTCTTACATCCTAAGCGGTGATAATTTTTCGCGCAAAACCCGCTATGATGCAGCTTCTGTTATCTTAAGTATTTCAAAAAGCCCAGAGCCAATTGGCTTTACCCTAACTGGCGGCGCTTATGCCCTCCCGGTTGTTGGTCTTGAGCTAAGTAGCACTGCCAAAACAACGAAGCTCTTTAGCCCCATAGTGCTTGCTTATCTTGAATATGCCCCGAGCAAGAGCGTAAGTTTTCAAGTAGGTCGCCTTCCAACTTTGATTGGCTATGAAACCCCCTTTAGCTACCAAAACCCGACCATCCAAAGAGGTCTCGTTTGGAACTCTCAGCCCGTTTTGCATCATGGCGCTCGTTTTATCTACTCTTCCGAGGGCTTTGACCTAAAGCTCGGGATAAATGACGGCTTTTACACTCTTAGCAAAGACGCTTCTCTTGCTTTAGAGCTCGGTCTTAGCCTAAAGCCAAGCAAAGACGCATTTATAACCTTCAATACACTCCTTCCGCAAAGCGATGCAAAACCAAACGATACCTCAGCGCCCTCTAATAAGCGCCAAGTAAACCTCCTTGCTGGCTTTAGCCACTCAAACATAAGCGCAGGGCTTGATATTGTGTTTATTGAGGCCCCAAAGAGCGACAAAGCGCAAGTTCCCAAGCGCGCCTTTGCGACCGCAGGCGCCATTCACCTAACTTATCTCAAAGACCCTTTCAAGCTCCATGTTCGCTTAGAGCAACTAAAGGATAACTCAGACGAAGGTCATACCGACCTTATTGGCATAGGCGATGGCAACTCAGGGCAAAGTCTGAGTATAAGCCCCTCTTATCGCAAGGGTAATATATTTATCAAAACCGAGCTATCGCTCGTTAGGGCAAAAGAGCCATTCACCCATAATAACAAAAAGACCGCCACCCGTGCAGGGCTCGAGGTAGGTTTTCTTTTCTAAATCTCGCCCCCCTAAAGGGGGGCGAAAAGGATGTAAAATCAGCTAATGATTGAAATAGACCTAAGCGGTAAGGTCGCTATAGTAACAGGCGCTACTCGCGGCATAGGATATGAGATTGCCAAAACTCTCATGTTTGCAGGTGCAAAAGTTGCAATCTCAGGCAGAAATCAAGAAACTGCCTCAAGCGTTGCCAAAGAGCTCTCAAATTTAACAAACTCGACCGCAGTCGGCTTTGAACTTGAGCTTTCAAGTCAAGAAAGCGTCAGCAATTTTGTCTCTAATGTAGAAAACCACCTTGGCTCGGTGGACATTCTAATTAACAACGCAGGTATGACCATCGATAGCCTAATTCTTAGGACCAAATACGAAGATTGGCAAAAGGTTATTAACGTTAACCTAAATGGCACATTTTTAATAACCTCGCTTGTGATAAAGGGGATGCTAAAGCGCCGCTGGGGAAGGGTTATAAACATCTCCTCAGTCGTTGGCTTTATAGGGAACTACGGGCAAGTTAGCTACTCTACGGCAAAATCAGCCCTCCTTGGCTTTACCAAAAGCCTTGCCAAAGAGCTTGCAAGCAGAAACATCACCGTTAATGCCATCGCCCCTGGCTTTATAACAACGGACATGACAAAGGATTTGCCAAACGAACTAAAGGAGCAATACCTTCGCCAAATCCCGCTTGGGCGCTTTGGAGAGCCAAAGGACGTTGCCCCTTTGGTAGCCTTTCTTTGCTCTGACTTTGCCTCTTATATAACTGCTCAGGTCTTTCATGTAAATGGCGGGATGTATTAAAGAGCTCTATCTTGCCCTTGGTAGCAACATAGATAATAGGATTGAAAATATTCTAAAAGCCATAAGCGCCCTAAGGGATATCTTGGAAGTTAAGAAAATCTCCACCATTTACGAAAGCCCCCCCTGGGGAATAACCTCCCAGCCTAAGTTTTTAAATTGTGCTATTTTGTGCAATGCCGACCTTCCCCCCTTTGAGCTTCTAAAGGAAGTTAAAAGTATAGAGAAAAAGCTCGGCAGGATTCAAAGAGAGCGCTGGGGACCAAGGGAAATAGACATTGATATTCTCATCTATGGCGATTTAATTTTAAAAACCCCTGAGCTTGAGATTCCCCATCCTCACCTCTCTTCAAGGGACTTTTTTATCCTACCGCTTATTGAGCTTTCAGAAAGCATTCTTCACCCAGTTTATAAAAAGCCCCTTCGGGATTTTCTCCCTAAAGAATCTCTTTGCACTCCCTTTGCTTGCGTTTTACCAGCGTAGCTCGTTTCGTTTTGTATAAGTTTGTGGCTTTGCTTGGAAAAAGTCTGTTTTTGTATCGTTAATGGTCCTAAAAGTGTCAATCCACTTCATTGGATTTTCTTCTACTTCTGGATAGAGCGGTTTATATCCAATCTGCGAAAGCCTTAAATTAGCGAGATATTTGATGTATCTATCAATTAGGTGGTCGTTAATCCCAAGTATCTGGTTTTGAGTGACATATTTCCCCCATTGCACTTCCATGTTAACTGCGTGTTTGAAAAACTCATAAACCCACTTCTCAATTTCCGGCGTAAAGAGCTCTTTAGACTCTTCTTTAAGAGTTAGGATTATGTTTCTAAAGAGCGTTACATGAGTTAGCTCATCGCGATTGATGTATTTTATTTGCTGGACTGTGTTTCTCATCTTGCCCTGGCGAGCAAGGGTGTAAAAGAACGCAAACCCTGAATAAAAGTAAAGACTTTCAAGAACATAGTTTCCAAAAACGGCTTTTATGAAGTTTTCCTCAGTTGGTTTTTGTATAAAGCTATTGTAAACCTCTGCTATTACCTTGTTTCTTTCCATTAGCATGCTATCTTGGCGCCAATAATTGTATATCTCTTCCGCTATACCTTGGTCAACAACGCTTTCAAGGATGAATTGATAAGAATAGCTATGCAGGGCTTCTTGAAATTCTTGAGAAGTAAGCGCCATCACCACCTCAGGTGCAGTTATGTATCTTGCAAACTCTTTTAGCATGTTAACTTGATAAGAATCAAGAACTATCAGGAAAGAAAGCACAAGCTCATAGGCTCTTCTTTCGTGTGGTGAGAGCTCTCGCTCGTATTGTTTTTTGTCCTCGTGCATTGGTATCTCTTCTGGAATCCAGAAGTTACTAAATCCCATTGTTTTATATAAATCAAAAGCCCATTGGTATTTTACTCTGTTTAGCTCCATTATGTTGGTTGAATTCCCTTGAACTATGCGCCTGTGCGTTGCTTCTCTATCGCCTTGCGGGTTGAAAATTACCGTCCTTTCCATTTTTTACTACTTTCTTTAATTATATACGCCATATCTTCTATCTCAGGCTCATAACATACGCTTTTACCGGCTTTTTTGCACATCTCGTTGGCTTTTTTCATTAGCCTTAGCCCTTCCTTTGCCGAGCCGACTTCAAATTCTAATAACCCAACCTCAAAAAGCAAAGCCTCTCTATTTTCGTAAGGCATTTCTTTACTATTTAACCAAACTTTAAGCTCTTTTAAAAGCACTTTTTCCTTTTTCGCGAACCTTGCGCTACTGCTTATGTTAGAGAGAGCATCCTTAAGGCATTCGCCGTAAAGCGGCATAAATTCCCCAAGGGAGCTAATGCCAACTTTTAAAGACCTTTCGTATCGCTTTGCCTTCTGCAGGTGGTATATTAACTCTGCTTTAAGTGCCGAGGCTTTTTCGCCGCTTGATTTTTTAATTTTACCCTCGAGAAAAGCCACTGCCTCAAGCGGGCTTAGCGCCCTTGCTTGCTTTACAATATCGTCTATCTGGTAATATTCCCAGCAGGTTGGGGGAAAGTTCAATACTTTTTCCTTACCGGGTTTTGAAGCATTTTATTAAGAATCTCTCTTTGGACGCTTGCCTCTTGCCAAAAGCCGGCTTTGGAAAAGATATCTATGGCTTCTCTTCTTGCTCTAATAGCCTCGTCGTAATTGCCTGATTCGTAAAGATGGCTTGCAAGAAGCCCCATAGAGGTGCCAAGGATGTATGGGTCTTTTTGCGCAGATGGGTCTTTGGAAACGCCTGAGAAGAACTTCACAGCGCTATCGTGAGCATCTTGAGACCTCAAGACATCACTCATTAAATAAAGCGCCTGAGATGCATAAGAACGGTCAGAGTGTTTTAAAAAAACTGGCATGGTCTCCCTTATGATTTGAGCGCTTTGCTCTTTGTTGCCTAAGCTAAAGTAAGAGTGTGCCATATGGAGCTTAACTTGGGCTTTTCCTATCTCCGTTTTTTGCGCGCCAAGCGCGGTTTTTAGAACCTCTAACGCCTCGTTTGGTTTGTTAGCTTGATTTAGGCTAACGGCTTTATCTATAAGAGCCTGTTGCGGATTTGGCACAGTGTCTTTGGCTAACAAAAATGACGCAAATAGAATAGTCAAAGCTAAGTTGCGCATGATTCGCACTCCTCCATATCTGTTATGCTTTTACTTCTGCAATAATATAACGTTTTTAAGCCAAGTTGCCAAGCGAGCTTATAGAGATTAGAAAGCGCTGGACCATCTATCTTATCCGGGTCTATGAATAGATTCAAGGACTGCGCTTGGTCTATCCACATTTGACGAACTGCCCCGGCTCTTATGACCCAATTTTGGTCTATGTGATAGGCACTTTTATAATGCCAATATAAAGTTTCTACCTCAGGTGGCACTTGAGGCAATATCCCTGACATATTTTCCTCTTTGTAAAAGCGCGAAAATATTGGGTCAATTGAAGGCGTTGCACCAACTATCAACGAAGTCGAGCCCGTTGGCATAAGCGCAAGCAAATATCCGTTTCTTAGCCCGTGCTCTTTAACCTCGGCAGCGAGCTTTTCCCAATCAAAGCCGTTTTTGGATATGGCTGAGTTTTCTGCTGCACTTCTTCCAAAGAATATCCCCCTTTCCCAATCAGAGCCTCTAAAGAGCTCGTATGCACCTCTCTCTTTTGAAAGCTCGCAAGAGGATTTAATCGCCCAATATGCAATTCTTTCAAAAAGCTCATTTGCAAAGTCAAGATGTTCTTGAGATTCAAAGGCTATACCCTCTTTGGCTAATCTGTAGTGGTAATTGCTAACGCCTATGCCTATTGCCCTATAGCGCCTATTTGTCCACTCTGCTTCCTTTATAGCGTAAAAGTTTATAGATATCACATTATCAAGCATCCTCACAAGAAGAGGCATTACCCTTTGTATATCTTGGTTTGTGTAAACCTTCCCAAGGTTGATAGACCCAAGGTTGCAAACAACGACATCGCCTGCTAATTTCTTATGCAAGATTGTGCCATCTTCAAGAGAGTGCTCTATGTGCTTGGTTGTTGACATATTTTGCACTATCTCGTGGCATAAATTTGAGCTATAAACTATGCCGCAGTGCTTGTTTGGATTGAGTCTATTAGCCGTGTCTCTAAAGAATATGTATGGCTCGCCGGTTTCAAAAATGACGCTAAGCAATCTTTTCCATAGCTCAAAGGCCTTTATGGTCTTTTTACCATCGGGTGGGACGCTTTTTTCCAACTGTATGTAAGCCTCCTCAAACTCCTCGCCGTATAGGTCCTCTAAGTTCTTATCACCCTTTACATTCTTGCAATAATATGGGTCTAAGAGCGTCCAATAATCGTCGCTGATGAGTCTATGCATAAAAATATCAGGTATAGAAACTGCCGGGTGTATATCGTGCGCCTTTTTGCGCTCATCACCGACGTTGGTCTTTACCTCAAGAAAGTCCTCTATGTCTCTATGCCAGATATCAAGCGTGATGCTTGCAGAGCCTTTGCGCATCCCAAGCTGGTCAACATAGACCATCACGTCGTTAAGAATTTTCACAACCGGTAAAACCCCGGAGCTTGCGCCTTTGAACTTTCTAATTGGCGCGCCCGCTGCCCTTATCTTGCCAAGATATATGCCAAGACCGCCTGCAAACTTTGAAATCTGTCCCGCCTTTTGCACATTGTCAAAAATGTCATATAAGTCATCGTCAACTGTTAAAACAAAGCAAGAGCTTAGCTGAGTATGCGGTCTTCTTGCGTTCATCATAGTAGGCGTAGCGAGCGAAACCTCGTGCTTGCTTAAAAGCTCGTAAAACTCCCTCACATACTGAGTTCTCTTAGACCTCTCTTCTGCTATTCCAAGGGTCATTGCAATAAGCAAATACATCTCCTGTGGGAGCTCTACCAAAAACCCATCTTCATTGCGAACAAGATATCTATCTACGAGAATTTTTAGTCCCGTGTAGGTAAAAAGCAGGTCTCTTTTTGGGTCAATCAAAGCCGCAAGATTGTCAAAGTCCTCTTTTGAGTAGTTTTCTAATAGATACCCCCCATAGATACCCTTTTCTACTAATTTTAAGACATTCTCATAGAGGTTTTCTGGTCTATATGGCGTATAAGAGCCGTTTATCTTATCTTTTACCTCGTATCCTCTTTGGTGTCCGACCTCTTTGTATAGGTCATATAGCAAAAGCCTCGCTGCTACATATTGCCATTGTGGCGAAGTTGGGCTAATCTTGTCTGCTGCGGTTCTAATTAAAAGCGCCTGAATCTCCTTGGTTGATATGCCTTCTCTAAATTGAATCCTTGCGTCTGCTTCAAGCTCCAAAGGGTCTACATTTAGCCCCTCGCAAGCAAAATCTATGACAACCCTGATTTTTGAAATATCCATGGGCTCTTTCTCACCGCCTCGCTTTAGGACAAACATGGAAAAAACCTCCCTTTTATCACTCTAAAGCGTCCCTGTCAGCCTTGCAATCCTCTAAGGATTTCATAAACAGACTCACTAATCTTAGGTCTGCCTAAAGCCTTTAAATGCCGTCTAAAAAGTTTACGCTCTCGATGTGGTAAGTATGCGGAAAGTTCTCAACGAGCCTTGACCATCTTAGTTTGTAAAAGCCCCTCAAGGCGTTAACATCCCTCGCAAGCGTAGCCGGATTACAAGAGACGTAGATTATCCTCTTTGGTCTTTTTAGCTTTATCGCCCTTATCTCGCCATTATCAAGCCCGCCCCTTGGCGGATTTACAAAGAGCGTGTCTGACTCAACGCTCAAGATTGCCTCTGCACCCTTAAGGGCTCGCACCTGCGCTTTTATGCCATTTAGCATCAGGTTATACCTAGCATCCTCAACAGCGAGCGAATTTATATCAGAAGAGAATAACGAATCCGCCCTTCGGGCGAGAAAAACGGAGAAAAAGCCAGCCCCGCAATGAAGCTCAAGCACCCTTCCCTGAATTTCCTCGCCAACCGCGGTCTTTATAAAATCGTCCCACATCTTGTAATTTATTTGCAAGAAGCTATCAAGCCCTATCTTGTAATTAGCGCCGCAAGCTGATATAAACCCAAACCCGCGTCCAATCAGCTTTAACCTCTCGCCGCTTGGTAGGTAAATACCAACACCCACTACATTACTTGGGGGATTTAGCTCTTCCACTGACCCAATGAGCTTTAAAGCAATCTCATTTGCACCCGGGTAGAATGTCGCATGGCACTCTTTAAGCTGGGGGTTTTTCAAAGAGAGCTCTCTAATCCAAGGTAATAAACCTTCCAAGGATGGGTGTAAAATCGGGCATTTTGAAACATCAACAAGATTTCTACTTGAGCGCATGAAAAAACCTGCTTTTCCCATAAATGTTTTAAATTGTGCCCTTATTCTATATTCCCACGGGTCTTTAAAAACTGGGCTTTTGAGCTCGAAATCATCCACTTTGCCGATTCTTTGGAGATTTTCACAAAGGATTGACTCTTTTAGCTTTATCTGACCCTCTTTTGAAACATGCTGAAGCTGACATCCGCCGCAAACATAGTAATGCGGGCATGATGGATTGGTCCTTAGCTCAGATTTTGAGATAATTTCCTCTATCAGACCAAAGTCATGGTCTTTTGTTTGTTTTTGTATCCTTATTTTTACCTCTTCCCCAGGCAAGGCAAAGGGCACGAATACCTTCTTACCATCTTTTGACTTTCCAAGACCAAGCCCGCCTTGCACGAGCTTGTCAATAAGTATCTTCATCTAAGCTTGACCAGCTTTTCAAAGTCCTCTAAGGACATAATGTCAAGATGCCAGCCTGTGATTTTATTAGCAAGCTTTACATTGACGCCACCCTTGCCTATTGCAAGCGAGAGCTTATCTTTAGCAACCGCTATTTCTGCCTTCTTTTCCTTGATATTTAGGCGGAGCTTTAAAACCTGTGCAGGCTGGAGGCTCTTTTTGATAAATTCCTCGGGTTCGTCGCTCCAAGAAAACACATCTATCCTCTCGCCGCAGAGCTCTTCGCTAACGGCATTGATTCTTGAGCCTTTTAGTCCGAGTAATGCGCCAACCGGGTCTAACTTTGCATTTTTTGCTAATACTGCTATCTTTGCCCTCTCACCTGGCTCTCTTGCAAGTGCCTTTACTTGTACCTCGCCGCTTGCTACTTCTGGCACCTCTTGCTCTATTAAGCGCCTTAGGAAGTTAGGATGGGTTCTTGATAACGTTATTTCGTGCTTGCCTTTGTGCTTTTTTATGCTAAGAAGAAGCGCTTTTATGCCGCTGCCTTGCTTTAGATTTTCCCTCTTTATTTGCTCTCTTTTTGGAAGAATGCCAGACACCTTCCCAAGGTCAACTATCGCATCGCCCTCGGGGGTGATTTTACGCACTATTCCTAAAACGAGCTTGTTCTCAAGCTGCAAAAGCTCTAAAAATCCCCTCTCCTCTTCTGCCTTTTCGAGTTCTTTGAAAAACTCCTCTCTTGCTGCGTAAGCAGCGATTCTGTTTATATCTTCTGTTGATATATCAAGAGGTTCCCCGTCTTTGGTAAAGACCTTTATTGAATCTTCGTTTAATTCTACTTCGAGAGCTGTATCTTTCATGCGTCTATCTTTTCTTATTGCCAAGGCTATGGCGTTTTTTAAAGACCTCTCAACTATCCACTCGGGAAGGTTTTTCTCCTTCGCGACCTGTTCTATCAGGCGCTTTAGGTTCTTGACCATGGGTCTATGTGCAAGTTTGCTCTTGCTATGGCTGAAACTGGGATGTGATAGAGTCTCTCTTCTTCTTGGATTTGAATAACACCGTCCTTAATGCCAAAGATTTTGCCCTTTAGCTCCCTTTTTGTGTCTATTGGCTCTCTCAAAATGACCTTTACCTGTCTTCCTAAAAAAAACTCAAAGTGCTCTGGCTTTGAAAGCTCGCGGTTAAGCCCAGGTGAGCTTACCTCAAGCGAATATGAAAAGGGGATGATATCCTCTACATCAAGGAGCGGGCTTAGCCTTTTGCTGACCTCCTCGCAATCCCCAATGCTTACCCCGCCTTCTTTATCGATTATGACCCTTAAAACCCATCCCCTCTCTGCTTTGAATTCAACATCGAATAGTCTATATCCGAGCTTTTCAATG
>JANWVD010000040.1 GCA_025057715.1 Aquificaceae bacterium
GAGAGCTTTGGTAATAACAACTACCAAAAGACTAGCCGAGGAGGTCTCAGAATACCTAACAGAGCGCTCAGTTAGAGCAACCTATCTGCATTCTGACCTTGACGCCATTAAGCGGGCAAAGTTAGTTAGGCAATTAAGAGAGGGCGAGATTGAGGTGCTCGTTGGCGTAAATCTTTTGCGCGAGGGGCTTGACTTGCCTGAGGTTTCGCTCGTTGCCATCCTTGACGCAGACAGGGAAGGGTTTTTAAGAAGTACAACATCACTTATACAAATCATTGGTCGAGCAGCAAGGAATGTTAATGGGCGCGCAATCCTTTACGCAGATAGGATGACGCCCTCGATGATGCGCGCAATAGAAGAAACCAACAGAAGACGGGAAATTCAAGAAAGGTTTAACAAAGAGCACTCAATTACCCCAGCTTCGATTAAGAAACCGATAAAAGAGCTTCTCGCCATAGAAGAGCTTGATTATGTCAAATTACCCCTAAAATTGCCCGAAGGGGTATCAAGCGAGCAGGACCTTATAAAGAAGATAGAAGAGCTCGAAAAGCAAATGCATGCCTATGCCAAAAAGTGGGAGTTTGAAAAGGCAGCGAAAATAAGGGATGAGATTAAGTCCCTAAGAGAGCTCTTGAGGCTATTTTAATCTTGGGAATTATTCTTTGCTTGCCTCGAAGAGGCGTTTATGAATATGTTTTAAAATAAGTTTGTGCATAAGTTTGACCCCTCTAAGCTCGAGAAGCTCGATAGCCCCTCAAGGCTTGAGCTTTTTGACCCCGAGAAGGTTTTAAGGGAGTTTGGTTTAAGGCAGGGCATGACCGCATTTGATATTGGCACGGGCGCTGGGTTTTACTTGCCTTATCTTTCAAAGGCAGTGGGGGAATCTGGGCGAGTTTTGGCTTTTGATGTTCAAAAAGAGGCAGTTGAATACGCCAAAAGGAAAACCCAGGAGCTTGGGCTAACAAATGTTGAGGTTTTATTAAGCTCTGAGCTATCCTTGCCCGTTGAGGACTCCGTGACAGACTTTGTTTACATGGCTTTTGTCTTTCACGAGCTTGAAAATCCGGTAGAGTTCATGAAAGAGGTTTCAAGGGCTTCAAAGCAGGGGGCTTTGATGTGTATAATAGATTGGACTAAGGAAGATAGAGATAAGGGCCCACCTAAGGAGGAGGTTTTTTCAGAGTGGGAGATGGGGCTTATGATAGAAGAGGCTGGTCTTAGGGCTGCCAGGGCAGTTAAGGTTGGCAACTATGCCTTTGGTTTTTATGTTTTAAAACCGGGGTAGGTGCGATGAAAAGCGTAAAGGAAGAATTAAAAAAGCACGGTATTGAGTTTGAGAGTAAGTATCTGCTTTATAGGACTGATGTAAGAACCCTCGCCATTCCTTATAGTCACATGAGGGTTATTGAATTTAGAGGCGGCAAAGTCCATATTTACACCGGCGGAATAGACAAGCTAACAATCGAGGTGCCTAACGAAGCACTCTCTTATACGCTTTTTGAGGAGCTTCTTGTCTATATTGAGCGCTCTTTTATGTAAAGCCGCCTGCGATTGCAGGCACTATCGAGAGCGTATCGCCGGGCTTTAGGGGCGTATCAAGCCCTTGAAGGAATCTTATATCTTCGTCGTTGAGATAAAGGTTTACAAACCTGCGAAGCTCGCCATTTTCGTCAATCAACCTCTCGCGCATGCCGCTAAATTGCTTTTCTAATTCTTCGATTGCTTCGCGGACATTTGCGGCGTTTACTTGAACCTCTCCAAGGCCGTTTGTTATGCGCCTAAGCGGTGTTGGAACTCTTACATTTACCATAAAGAGCTATTTTAACCACTTTGACCGAGTCTTGGCAAGCGCCAACGAAACAATATGGCAAAAAGCCTAAGCAAAAGAACGCAAAGCCAGCAAAGAAGCGCGGAGATGGTCGGCGATAGCACCTGCATTGAAATCAAAAAAACGATTGCACCAAGAATGCTACAAGATGCGTAAAAATCCTCTTTTAAAACCGTCGGGACGCGATTAAGCATCAAATCCGCTATAAATCCCCCGCCAGCGCCAGTAATTGTTGCTAAAATCACAACACCAAAGGGCGAAACCCCGGCTGAGCTTGCAAGGATTGCCCCCGTTGTGCTAAAGGCGGATAATCCAACAGCGTCCGCAATTGGCAAAACAGAGCTCACTGGCTTTATGTGCTTTAAAACTATCGCGCTCAAACTGGCAATTAAGGCAACCAAAACATCAAGCTCGGACTTAAGCGCCCTTGGGAGCTCTGAAAGCATGATGTCTCTTATGATTCCCCCGCCAAGCGCACAGGTAAGCCCAAGCGCCACAAGCCCAAGCAAATCCAAGTTTTCCTCTATTGCCCTCAAAGCCCCGCTTAGACCAAAGGCAAAAAGCCCCAAGACATTCATAAACCAAAGAACCTCTTCAAAGCTCAAGCGCGTAAACCCCCGGCAATTCCCTGCCTTCCTCGGCAAGGTCCATGCCATAGCCAACTACGAACTCGTCCCCTATCTCAAACCCATGGAAGTTAATCTCAATCCGCGCCTGTCGGCGCGATTTTTTAAGGAGGGCAAAAGTAAATATCTCTTTAGCTCCCTTTTTCTCAAGATGGGATGAAAGCCATTCAAGGCTCTGTCCGGTATCTAAAATATCCTCAACTATGAGAACTTTTTGATTTTCTATGTTTAAACTTATGTCGCATATTAATTTAACATCCCCGGGAGAGCTCTTTAAGCCGTAGCTTGAAATCCAAATAAAGTCTATTAGTATTGGTAATTTAAAGCGCCTGACTAAGTCGGCTGTGATGATAAAAGCCCCTTTTAAAACCCCGATTACTACAAATTTTTCCCCTATTGCGCTCTCTATCTTTGGCGCAATCTCGTCAAGACGGTTCTGTATCTGACTTTGCGAAAATAACTCTTTTAAACGCTTTCCTGCAAGTTTCATCGAGCTTTAACTCCATCTGAATTGCATCCTTACCGCTCTGATAGTATCTACTTCTATAAGATACCATCTCAAAGCCAAAAGATTGATAAAGCCTTATGGCTTTAAAGTTTGAGGATTTTACATCAAGTGTCACAATTTTAACCTCGTCAAATATCTTTTCAAGAACGGATGCAAGCAAAAACTTACCAAGACCCTTCCCTTGATGGGCTTTATCAATCGCTATTGACATAATCTGTGCTTCATCAGCTACTATCCAGATTATGCAATATCCTATAACTTGGTCCTGTATCTCAAGAACCCACCTCCTTGAGTTTGGGACTTTGAACTCCCTTTCAAATGCGCGCTTATCCCAAGCGTCTTTTCCAAAGCAATTTAGGTTTATTGTGTAAACTTTTTCAATATCCTCTCTTGACATTTCCCTGAGATTCACGGATTATAAGTATAGACAAGGAGGGTAAGATGATTACGCTGCTTATTATTTTGCTAATCCCGGCTTTGATTGTTATTGCCTTGTATAACCTTCTCGTTGGGCGAAGAAACGCAGTCTCAAACGCCTATTCGACCATAGATGTTTATTTAAAAAACCGCTACGACCTTATCCCAAACTTGGTAGCTTCGGTCAAAACCTATATGGAGCACGAAGCAAACACCCTAACGCGCATAACCGAGCTTCGCTCAAGGCTTATGCAAGTGCAATTGCCACCCGGCGAGCGCTTAAAAGCAGAGGGCGAACTATCCGGGCTTTTATCTAGGCTACTAATGGTCTCTGAAAACTACCCAGAGCTAAAGGCTAACGAAAACTTCATTCACTTGCAGAGGTCTCTTACAGAGATGGAAGAGCGTATATCTGCCGCAAGAAGAGCTTACAACGCGGCTGTTACGGATTATAACAATGCCCTTGGCATGTTTCCCACAAACATCATAGCCAACATCTTTAGCTTTAAGCCAGCAGAGTGGTTCGAAGTGCCGCAAGAGGAGCGCAAAGCCCCGGATGTGAAGGCACTATTTAAATAATAATGCAAGAGATTGATGCGTTAGTCAGTAGCCTCGAAGAGCAAAGGCAGAAGCTAATTAAAAGCACCATAAGGTGGTTTTTCATATACGCATCCTTGGGTCTTTTTCTTTTTTTCCTTGGGATGTTTTACCCTTCCTATAGCTACTTAATACTATTTGGAATCGGCATTTTCCTAATTGGCACGATTTTATCCATAGTTAATAATCACAAAAAGTTTAAAAAAGCCTTCAAGGAGTCGTTTCTCAAAGAGCTCTTCAGGTTAAAGTTTGGTGAAAACTTTGAATACAGACCTAACGATTACATAAGAGAAGAGTTATTCGTAAGTAGCAGGCTCTTTAGCCATAAACCCTCGCCAGATAGATACAGCGGCGAGGATTTAATACTCACCTCCGTTGATTCTATTAAGCTCTCATTTTCCGAGGTTAAGGCAGAATATAAGGAGACTTACTTTGATTCAAACGGCAGAAAAAGAGAGCGCTGGGTTGATATCTTCAGAGGCGTATTTGTCATTGCGGACTTTCCCAAAATGGCAAGGGTGCCAGTTGTCGTTTTGCCAAACTTTGAGAAGGTAGTTTCCTTGCCTTGGGAAGAGCTCAAAAAGGTCAAGCTCGAAGACCCCGAGTTTGAAAAGTTCTTTGACGTTTGGAGCAAAGACCAAGTAGAGGCAAGATACATTCTTAGCATAAGTTTAATGCAAAGAATGGTTGAGTTTTATAAAAAAGCCAAAGAGAAGGGCTTTAGACCCGAGATTTACTTTTCTTTCATAGGAAGGCGGATGTTTTGTGCGTTAAAATCGAGGTCCTCGGGCGATTTTTTAAAGGTGCCTTTTTACCTACTGACTTCCAAAAAGTCGCTTATGTCAGGCAGCTACGAGCTTTACATTCAGGAGGTAGAGCTGATACTCTCAATCGTAAACGAGCTTAACCTAAACTTAGATATATGGCTATGAGCGACCTTGAGCCTATAGCCGCAGTTATTGAAGAGTATAGGCTCAGTCTTGTAAAAGACACAAGCGGTTGGTTTTTGTTTTACTTAGCTCTTTTTTTTCTATTCTTCATCCTTGATGTTGTTTATTCTTCCAACGGCTATTTAAAGCTAATCGGTGCTTTATTTTCTGCTGCTGGAATAGCCAATACTTTGACTCAAAAGCAAAAAAAGTTCTCTTTTCTCTTTAAAGAGCTATTTATTACCGAGCTTTTTAAAAAAAGGTTTGGGAATGGTGTTAAATATGACCCTAATAATTATATCCAAAAGGACTATTTTATATCCAGCCTGCTATTTCAGCATAAGCTTCAACCAGATAGATACGGTGGCGAGGATTTTATCTCTGCTTCTGTTGGCGGTATTGATATTAAATTCTCTGAAGTTTATGCGCAATACAAGCAGGAATATAGGACAAAAGGTAGAAAGAGAGAGATTTGGATTGACATCTTTAGAGGCGTATTTGTAGTCACTGAGTTTAAAAAGGTCGCAAAGCTGCCAGTTGTTGTTTTGCCAAGCTCTGAAAAGGTGGTTAGCTTGCCTTGGGATAAGCTAAAGAGGGTCAAGCTCGAAGACCCTGAGTTTGAAAAGCTCTTTGACGTTTGGAGCAAAGACCAAATAGAGGCAAGATACATCCTTAGCATAAGCTTGATGCAAAGGATGGTTGAGTTTTATAAAAAAGCCAAAGAGAAGGGCTTTAGACCTGAGATTTACTTTTCTTTTATTGGAAATAAGCTATTTTGCGCTCTAAAGCCTGGCTTTTCAGGTGATTTTTTAAGGGTGCCCTTTTATCTTTCTACTTCTAAAAGAGTTCTAATGAGTGAAACTCACCAGCTTTATATACAGGAGGTGGAGCTTATCCTATCAATCATAGAAGAGCTTAACCTGAATTTGGATATATGGGCTTTAGAGAATGTCTCAAATAGGCTTTAGGTATGTATGGCTATTTTTGCTATTTTCTTTCGCTTTTGCGCTCGAGGTTGATGTAAGGTCTGATTTTCTTGAAAGGGAGAGCTCTGGGAGGATATACGCATACGGAAATGCAGTCGTTAGCGTTAAAAACTATGTCATAAACGCAGATATTGTGCTTTATGATACAAAACTCAAAGAGCTTTACGCTTTTGGAAACTTAAAAGTAAGGTCAGAGGATGGAAAGCTCGAGCTTGAAGGTCAGGAGGCATTCTTTGACATCTCAAGAGATGAGGGGTTTTTCACCTTTGTAAATGGGAGAGTAGAGAGGCTATATATAACAGCTTCTTTTGTAAAAAAAGTGCAAAACGAGTATGATGTAAGCGAGGCGAGCTTAACTACTTGCCCACCAGATAAAAAAGAGCTCATTCTTTGCGTAAGCAATGCAAAAATTGGCGAAAGATACGCCTATGGCGGCTCTTCGACCTTGAGGTTCTTTGGCTTGAGCGTCTTTTATTTGCCTGGCTTTATCTTGCCAATTGGGGAGCGAAGGAGCGGGCTTTTGCCGCCCGAGATTGGCTCAGATAGCGATAGCGAGCTTATCTACAAACAAGGCGTCTATCTCGTTTTTGACCAAAACAGGGATGCGACAATTGGTTTTGATGTAAGAAGCTCTGGTATAAAGGGTTTAAACTTTGAGTATAGACAAGCAATACAGAAAAGCAACGATTTTAGTTTTAACATTTGGGTTTTTAAAGAGCCGGATTTTAGAACCTACCGCGACGAAAGACTTCAAAACAGATACAGGTTTAAGCTCGGCTTAGACCTTGAAAACATAAAGCTAAAGATTGACAAGGTTTCTGATAGATACTTTTTGCAAGATTATGCAAAAAAAGATGATAGAACTGCGCCATATCTTGAGTCTTTTGTTAGCTTTTCAAAATATATTGGTGATGCGATAGTTTATTCTGATTTTAGATACTTTTATGATACTACTTCTAAGAGCAACTCTTTGACTTTGCAAAGATTGCCAGAGGTCGGGGTTTATTTGCCATCTAGGCTAATATTTAAAGACACCTACCTTCGCTTTAGGTCTTCTTTTACAAACTTTTATAGAGAGGAGGGGGAAAGAACCCAAAGACTCTTGCTATCGCCAGTTTTAAGCTATCAGAAAAACTTTGGCGATAGACTTACTTCAATCACTGACATTAGATTTGACGGGATTTACTACTTGAATTTTTCCAACCTTGTGAGTTCCTTGGCATTTTCCCAAACTCTTCGCACGTTTTTAAGGCAAAATATTTACGGGACTGAATTTAACGCCGGATTTGGCACTCGCTATAGACATAGAAGCATAGAAGGCAAAGCCTTGGGTTTTGACGTATTTGACCGCATAGGATACGAAAATGACATTGATTTTACA
>JANWVD010000041.1 GCA_025057715.1 Aquificaceae bacterium
CCCCCTTTTGGAACTGGCTTTCAAAAGCGCCCTATTTATTGCGTCGGTAAAGGCAACCAAACTCGCCTTTATTATGTCAACATCAACGCCCCTTCCGCTTGCGTAAAAGCCGTCTAACTCAATGCTGACTCTTGCTTCTGCCTGAGCGTCTGTATTCGGGGTAAGCGCCTTTATGGAAAAGTCCAAGAGCTCTACATTTATCCCGCATGCCTTTTGAAGCGCTATTACAACGGCATCAACAGGCCCATTGCCAGTAGCGCTTGCTGTTCTTTCTTGCCCTTGAAAGTCAACTACGACCGTGGCAGTGGGCAATAGTCTTTCGCCCGTTTGCACCTGAAAGTGCAAGACCTTTACCTGCTTAGCTTGGTCAATTTTATAGACCTCCTGATAAAGCAATGCCTCAAGGTCCTCTTCGTAAACCTGCTTTTTCCTATCTGCAAGGAGCTTAAACTTTTCAAATAGCTCCTCTAACTGCTCTTGGCTTATCTCTACCCCCATTGACTCTAACTTGCTCTTTAGAGCGTGTCTTCCAGAATGCTTGCCAAGCACTATCTTCGTGCTTGAAAAGCCCACCTCTTGCGGCGAGATAATCTCGTAAGTTAGCGGGTTTGACAAAACCCCGTGCTGATGTATGCCAGATTCGTGAGCAAAGGCGTTATCTCCAACTATTGCCTTATTTGGCGGAATTGAGCTGCCAGTTATTCTGCAAAGCAGCCTGCTGGTTTTGTATATCTCCCGCGTGTTGATGTTTGTTTTAAATTCGCCAAAGTGGTCTTTGCGGACCTTTAGCGCCATAACTATCTCTTCAAGCGCCGCATTGCCCGCCCTTTCGCCAATGCCGTTTATGGTGCATTCTACTTGCCTTGCCCCAGCCTTTATTGCAGATAGCGAATTGGCAACCGCCATCCCCAAATCGTCATGACAATGGACACTAATTATGGCTTTATCTATGTTAGGAACAGAGCTAATAATTGCCCTAATTAGCTCTTCAAACTCAAACGGTGTGGTATATCCAACGGTATCTGGAATGTTTATTATGCTCGCACCTGCCTTTATGGCCTCTTCTATTATCCTAAATAAGAACTCCTTTTCGCTACGGGTTGCATCCTCGCAGGAAAATTCAACCTCTGGTGATAGGTTTCTTGCCAATCTAACCGCCTCTTTTGCCCTCTCAAGAACATTCTCGGGCGACATCTTTAGCTTGTATTTCATGTGAATTTCCGAAGTTGCTATAAATGTGTGAATTCGCCATAGCTCTGCATCCCTTAACGCTTCCGCAGCGAGCTCTATGTCACTTCTAATGGCTCTTGCAAGCGAGCAAATTCTTACCCCTTTTACCTCTTTGGCTATGGTCTTTACGGCTTCAAAATCGCCTTTTGAAGCAGCTGCAAAACCCGCTTCTATTACATCAACGCCGAGCTTTGATAGCTGATGAGCCATCTGGAGCTTTTCCTGAGTCGTCATTGAAAAGCCCGGCGCTTGTTCCCCGTCTCTTAGCGTGGTGTCAAATATATAAACTCTCTCCATCTAAATGAAAATAATTCTCACTTACTTAGATGTCAAGCCGCTCTTAAATATACCAAAAGCCCCAACGAGGATAAATACTATTGAAATAACCAAAACCGCCTTCGGCGAAAGCTCATAAACTCCCCCCTGAATAATACCCCCCATAAGCGCCCCAAGCCCGAGGGATAGCTCCAAAGCCCCAAAGTGCTTACCACCGCCTTTTTGTATGGCTATAAAGGTTCTGGATGAACTCTCAAGCCCGCCAAGCGATAGCCCCCAAAAAATAACCCCAAGAGCGTCAAAATAAGCACTTCCTAAAAGCCCCATTAGCCCAAAGGCGGAAAAAACCATCAAAGCAAAAACCCCAAGAGCTAAAGAGCGCGAAAGAATCTCGCCAAATGCCAGCGAGCCAATGCCGGCAAAAGCCATCCCAAGAGCATAAAATATCGCAACTTCGCTACTGGAAAAACCGCTCTTTAAAAGGTCAAGCCCAAGAACCCCAAAGGACAAAATCCCCGCCTGAAGAGCCCCAAAGCCCCATACGCTAAAGAAAACGCCCTTTTGAGAACTCTCTTTTAATATCTCCCTATCGTAAGATTTTAAAGCGTAAAGTAGGACAAAAGTTGCAAATAATCCCGGAATTGAAAGTAATAAAAAAGTATTTCCGTATGAAAGCCCCAAATAGAGCATGATTGATGCAAAAATTGGTCCTAAAAGCGCCCCAACTTGGTCAAAAAATCCGTAAATACCAAAGCCCCTTGCGTATCCAATCGAAGAGCTTAAATCTTTTATTATTATGTCCCTTGCAGGCGAGCGCATCGCCTTGCCAAGCCTTTCTGTCCAAAAAAGAACCGAAACTAGAGTCAGATTTTGAAAAATCCCCAAAACCCCAACGCTAATATTTAGAAAATACCCAAGAGAGAGGAGCCTTTTTGGATTTACGCCCCTCTCTATCATAAGACCAAAAGAGTATCTACTTAGGTAGCTAACTGCCTCCCCAAAGCCTGTTATGAAGCCGATTAAGAAAGCACCTGCACCTATGGACTGCAAATATGGCGCAAGGATTGCCCTTGCGCCCTCGTATGTAAAGTCGGCAAGAAGACTTACTAACCCAAAAAGCCCTATGAGCTTGAGGGCTTTACTTTGCAAGATGCTTTTTGAAAAACTCTACGGTCTTTTCCCAAACCTCTTTCGCGAGCTCTTTGTTATAAACTTCCGGTCTTGAGTCGTTAAAGAATGCGTGATTTACCCCGCAATAGATTTCAAACCTTGCGTTAACCGAGTTTTCGTTGCACTTAACTATGGCTTTGTTTACATCTTCAAGGCTTACAAACTCATCCATTCCGGCATGAATTGCATAAACTGGCGAGACAATTTTCGCAAAGTCTATGTCAACTATGCTATATAGCCCGTAAAATGGCACTAAGGCGCTAACTTCGTCTCCTAACTTCGCCCCTGCTAGCCAAGTGCAAGTCCCCCCGCAGCAAAATCCCATAACGCCTATCTTGGTTTTCGTCTCTTGCTTTAAAAGATTGCATACCTCGGCTATTGACTCCATGGATTCTGCGAGTCGGTTTTTGAAAAGCTCTTGCATAAGGCTTGACGCAGTTTGAACATCAGAGGCAGTTTTGCCATTATATAGGTCGATCCCAAAGGCGTTAAAGCCTTCTTTTGCTAACCTGTCGCAAACGTCTTTGATGTGGTCTACGAGCCCCCACCATTCGTGGATAACTATGACTGAGCCCAAATTCTCCTGCGACTTGGCAAAATAACCGCTGAAGCCAACCATGGTTTTCCCTCCTTTGGTGTAAAATTCTACACCGGAGGTAAGTTTATGGCAAATACCCGTCAATCTCTTAAAAGAGCTCGCAGAGACCAAAAAAGAAGAGTCCGCAACCGCCAGCATCTATCAAAGATGAAAACTTATATAAGAAACCTTCGAAAGCTTGTTCTTGAGGGCAAGCTCGAGGAGGCAACTGAGTACCTTCCCAAAGTAGTAAGCATCATTCAGCATACTGCCTCAAAGGGCGTTATTCACAAAAACGAAGCCTCAAGAAGAGTATCTCGCGCTTATAAAATCTTTAACTCTCTTAAAGCCCGCAAGGGTGATTCTCTCTCTCAAAATTAGCAAAATACCAAAATAAAGCAAAGCCAGAAGCGGAATTTCAAAAATCAAGCTCTTTCCCTCTGGCTTTGTAAAAACTATCACCATGCCCATAAAAAAGCTCGCTATTAGCGCTTTGATAGCCCCTTCGTATAAGAACTTAAAGCTTATTAATCTGTAAGCCCCGGAGGCTATTGAGAATAAAAACCCAATTAGCGAAGCAACTACATTTGATAGTGCAAGACCAAAAACCCCCATCTTGAGATAAAACGCAAAGAAAAACCCGCTTATGGCTTCTGTCAAGACGCTTAAGAGAGATATTACTAAAACGGTCTTTAGCCTACTTTGAGAAAAATACAAGCTTGCAATCACTTTCTGAATTGAGAAAAATAAAAGCCCAAGCGAGTAAATTTGTAAAACCCTCCCGGTAAGTTGTGCATCCTCGGCGCTAAAGTTTCCTCTTAGAAATAAAAGCTGCGTAATTTCAAAAGATAGCAAAAAAAGCCCAACCTTTGCTGGCAGGCTAATTAAGATGATAATTTTTATGCCAAGATTTAGATTCTCCTTTTGCATTTTGCTCTCTGAAAGCACCGAGAGTAAAACAGTTGCAACCCCGGCAGAGACCATCCCAAGCGGAAGCTGAAAGACCCTGTTTGCGTAATATAGGTAAGATATCGCCCCCTCTTTTAAAAACGACGCCATAAAAGTATCAACAAACAGCGATAGCTGCGAAATTCCAAAGCCTAATAACGCCGGCGTTAGGTTTTTAAAAACTATCTTAAGCTCTCTATCTATAAAAGGGCTCAGGTAAACTTCCTTTCTTGCGTTAAGGAGCTGAAAAGCTGCTTGCAAAAGACCGCCAAAAAAGACGCCAATGGCCAAAGCATCTATCCCAAGGTCCTTTGCGCCAAAGGTGATAATGAGTGCAAAAACGAGATTAAAAATCCCCTGCGCGCTTGCTGGTGCAAAAAACCTCCCCTTTGCATTTAGAGCTGCCCCCGCCACAGAGCCAATGGTGAGGAAAAATATGTAGCTAAAGCAAAAGCGGGTTAGATAGATAGCGAGCTCTAAGCTCTCATCTTTTTTGCCCGGCGCAATTACTTTAACTATAAACTCTGCGAAAATCGCGCCAAGGGCGCTAAGAATCAAGCCAAGAAGCCCAAGGTAAAATAGCGAAGAGCTCGCTAATTGTCTTTCAGTGCCTTTCTCTTTGCGCCTAACCAGCATTGGCACAAGCACTGCATTAAGACCCCCCTCGCCAAAGATGCGCCTAAGCGTGTTTGGTATTCTAAAGGCTATAAAAAACGCATCGCTTATATTTGACGCCCCAAACTGATAGGCTAAGGCAAGGTCTCTAAAATACCCAAGAGCTCTAGAGAGCCCAACTGCTATAGAGAAAGATAGAGACTTTCTTATAAGACCCAATTTCTTTAGCCTAAGAGGATTTCGTCTGCATCACCAAGCACTTTAATTTGGATAAACTTTGAAAAGCTATCTATTAGCTCCATGGCTTTTTGAAAAGTGTCCGGCGTTGATATTACATAGACCATATTTTCTAAACCCTCCGGCGTTCTAATTATTGCGTATCTGCCAGCGCCGTCAAAAAAGGCATTTAAAAGACCTATCTGACTTTTTTCAACCTCAAGGAGTATAACCTTTGCTTTCATTTTCTATGATGTGTGCATCAAATTCCTTTCTAACCATCTCTTTGTATGAGTTATCCTCTTTTACTATCTCGAAGTTAATCCTTGGGTCAATGGATTTTATCTTTTGGATGTCCTTTTCTGAAAATTCCCCGCCAAGCAAGTAAAAGGTGATTTTATCAGGCGTTTCTTCTCTCTTTACTTGCTTTAGCAAGTTAAAGAGCTGCGGCTCTAAGTTTTTGCTTAGCTTTTCCATGATATCTTCGTTGCAGCTTGCCTTTTCTATGGCTTTTGATATTGGCAGTATCTCTTTAACTATCAGGGTTTTGATTATGGCAGTTTCGTATGCCAGCAGCGGGTCTTTTGTGCGCGCCTCAAGGCGCGCGTTTTGGATTAATTTTTCAATATAAAGCAGTGCCTCAAGGGGTATGTCGTGCTCTAAGTAAAAGCTATCCGCCCTTAAGAGCTTGCTTGGCTCTTTTAAGGCTTTGTATAAAAGGAGGTTATGGACCTCAGATTCGAGGTCTGTCCAAAAGCGCTGGAGGTTAAATCCAGCTCTGTAGAGGTTTCTGAGCTCTAAAATCGCGCTATCTACATTTGAGCTTGCAAGGAGCTTGATAAAGTTCCTAATTCTCGAAAGAGATACAAACCAGAGGGCTTCTTCGACTATCTCCTTGGTTATTTTCACCCCCATGATGCTAACTTGCTCAAGAATCGATAAAGCGTCGCGCATTCCGCCGTCGCTTGCAAGCGCTATTTGCATAAGAGCTTCCTCTTCAAAGTCTATGTTCTCTTGCTTGCAAACACTTTCAAGATGCTGAGCTATGAGCCTTGGCTCAAGAGATGTTAGAAATAGCCTCTGACAGCGCGATACTATCGTAGGCGGGAGCTTTTCGTATTCGGTCGTGCATAGGATAAATAAGGTCTTTGGCGGCGGCTCTTCGAGCGTTTTAAGAAGAGCGTTAAAGGCTTCTTTTGTAAGCATGTGAGCCTCATCAAGGATAAAAACCTTGTATTTGCCCTTTATTGGCAAATATTGAGCCCCTTCTCTGATGGCTCTTATGTCGTCAATTCCGCGATTTGAAGCAGCGTCGAGCTCTATTAAATCTGGAAAGCTACTACGCTCTATCGCAATGCAGTTTTCGCAGTTTGTGCATGGCTCTCCTGACTTAGGATTTAGGCAGTTAATTGCCTTTGCAATTAGCCTTGCCAAGGTGGTTTTGCCAGTCCCCCTCGGGCCTGCGAGAATATAGCCGTTTGAAAACTTCCCTCGCTCTATAGAGCTTTGTAAAATTTTCACAATCAGACTATGACCTACCACCTGCGAAAACTTCCGTGGTCTGTATTTATTTGGTAGGGAAGCGGGCATTTTACCTCCTTGCCTGCGAATCCTGTTTAGCTATCTTAATATTTTATTAGGAGGAATAGAGATGTTCGAAAAGTTCACAGAGAAAGCAAGACAGGTAATCTTGCAAGCAAGAGAAGAGGCTATGGAGCTTGGTCATACATACTTAGGCAGCGAGCATATACTCCTATCCCTCATAAAGGAGGAAGAGCTCCCTTCTTTGATTATCTCTCGCTTTGGTCTAACCGTAGATAAAGTCCGTAGGGCTATTATGAGCCAAATTACAAAAGGTAATCATTCCGGGGAGATACTCTTTGCCCCCGATGCAAAGAGGGTGCTTGAGTTTGCCGTTGAGGAGGCGAGGATTCTGCACCATCAATTCGTTGGTCCAGAGCATCTTCTAATAGGTGTGGTGCGCGAAAAGACCGGTCTTGGTGGCAGGGTTTTAAGACAATTTGGTCTCGATGAGTATTCCGTTAGGAGAGAGGTTTTGCAAATTTTGGGCGAGCGCCCGCCG
>JANWVD010000042.1 GCA_025057715.1 Aquificaceae bacterium
AAAGACGATTCGGTAAACCATCCTACACTTTCTTTCAAAGATAGAGTTGTTGCAGTTGCTCTATCTAAAGCGATAGAGATGGGATTTGATACTGGTGCTTGTGCCTCTACTGGAAACCTTGCAAACTCGGTCGCAAGCCATTGCGCGCAGGCTGGTCTTAATTGCTTTGTTTTTATACCCGCAAACTTAGAGCTTCAAAAGATTATCGGGAGCTTGGTCTTTAACCCAACGGTCGTGGCAGTTGAGGGGGACTATGATGATGTTAATAGGCTCTGCTCCGAGATAGCAAACGACCTTGGTTGGGCTTTTGTGAATGTCAATTTAAGACCATACTACGCAGAAGGGTCGAAAACTTTGGCCTTTGAGGTAATAGAGCAGCTAAATTGGCAAGTCCCTGATGCAATTGTTGTCCCAGTCGCTTCTGGCTCATTAATGACGAAAATCTATAAGGGAATCGAGGAATTTTTCAAAGTAGGGCTTATAGATTCAATGCATGCGCGCATCTATGGCGCACAGGCGCTTGGTTGCTCACCAGTTGCAAAAGCTTGGCGCGAGGGGAAAAACTTCGTAAATCCGGTAAAGCCAAACACTATTGCAAAGTCAATCGCCATTGGCAATCCTGCGGACGGAATTTACGCTCTTGAGGTTGCTCGAAAAACCGGCGGCGGGTTTGAGGTTGCAACGGACGAAGAAATCGTTGAAGGCATAAGGCTTCTTGCAAAAACTGAGGGCATTTTCACAGAAACGGCAGGCGGGACGACCGTTGCGGTTTTGAAAAAGCTCGCAGCAAGCGGGCTTTTAAGAGAGGACGAGATAGTAGTTGCTTATATTACTGGCAACGGCTATAAAACCGCGGAGGTCTTAGAAGGCAGCTTGCAAACAGCAATCAGGATTAAACCAACCCTTGCGGACTTTAAGGAAAAGGTTTTGGTTAACGCTTGAGATTTTAGCTCTTTTATGGCTCTTTTCTTGCAAAAACGCGCTTCCGCGCATTAAGGTAAAAGACCTTAGCGGGGCAGAACTGTATCTGAGCTCTCTTAAGGGAAAGCCCGTTATTTTGTATGTTTGGAGCAGAACATGTGTAGGGCACGAGCGGCATCTTAAAGAGCTTCAAAGAATCGCAATCGAGAGAAAAGACCTATATGTAGTTTCATACGCAGTTGCTATGGAAGTAAAAGACGTCCAAAATAGCTACAAAGAGATGGGGATTAAAAACCCGAGCTTTATTACCTTAGTGGATACGCCGGTGAGACTAAACGAGTTTTATACGATTGAGTTTTTGCCTTCTACTTTTGTTTTTGATAGCTCTGGAAAGCTAATTGGCGTAAAGCCGGGGCTTTCTCCTCCGCCCCGAAGGGGCGGGTTTTTATAATTATCTTGTGAAAGTAGGGCTTGAGTGGCTCAGGAGCTTCGTTGAAGTCAATGACCCAGAGGAGCTTGTTAGAACCCTTTCCCTAAAGAGCGTAGAGGCAAGTCTTTACCGCTTTAGCTTAGGGTTTGAGGCAAGGCTTGAGAATGTAGATGGGATTTATATTGCCAAGGTTGGTGATAGGGCTATAACTTACAAAGACCTTGGATTTAGTAGCGACGAGGTTTTTTGCTTTAGAGGTGAAGTTAGTAGCGAGCTTCTCTCTAGAGCTCTTGGGGAAAATGAGCTTATCTTAGAGATTGACCCAACGCCGAATAGGGGGGATTTGCTAAGCGTTTACGGGCTTGCAAGAGAGATTGCGGCGCTCAAGGATGCTAACTTAAAAGAGATTGAGATAGAAGAGATTGAGGGAAACACAAAGGGGCTTATAAATGTTGAATCTCAAGATTGTGAGGTTTACATTGGGGCTTTGATAGAAGACCTGAAAGTAGAGACATCCCCGCTTTGGCTCGTAAAGAGGCTTTTGCAAGCTGGGATAAGACCCATTAACACTCTTGTGGATATTACAAACTATGTGATGCTTCTTACAGGACAGCCGCTGCACGCCTTTGATTTGGATAAGCTAAGATTGCCGCTCTATGTCAAAAGTGCCAAAGGCGGTGAGGTCTTTGTTAGCCTATCTGGGGAAGAGCTTAAATTAAGCGAGGAAAATTTAGTTATAGCAGACAAAGATGGCGTAAAGGCACTTGCGGGAATAGTTGGGGGGCTAAATAGCTCTGTTGATAAAAGCACCAAGAGGTGCTTTCTTGAGGGGGCTTACTTTAGTCCTCGCAGGATAAGGCGCTCTTTAAAGGCAGTTGATGTAAGAACCGAGAGCTCATATAGATTTGAAAGAGGGGTAGATAAAAGGGGTTTAAAGAGGGCATTTTCTCTTGCTTTAGAGCTCATTAGAGAGCTTTGCGGCGCGAGAGTGGTTGGGATTGAGGTAATTGATAAAGGTGCTAAAGAGAGGGTGATAACTTTAAGCCTTGAGAAGTTAAAAACCTATGTGGGAAGAGAAGTTAAAGCTTCTGAGGTTAGTAAGGCGCTTAGGCGCCTTGGTTTTAACTCTTTAGAGGAAGAAAATACCATAAAAGCAACCGTGCCAAGCTGGCGCCAAGAGGATGTAAAAGAGGACGTTGATTTAATTGAAGAGTTTATGCGCCTTGAGGGGCTTGATAAGTTTGAAAAAAGGGGCATTTGCGTTCCTATATTTGAAAAAGACGAGGATTTGATTGAAGAGCTAAGGGATAGACTCACTGCCTTGGGACTTTACGAGGTTATTAACTTCTCTTTTGAGTCCGTTGATATCTATCAAGCTTTGGGACTTGATATACCAAAGATTGAGATAGTAAACCCTCTTGTCAAGTCAGTCAGGTTTTTAAGGTCTCATATTATCACGGGGTTATTGAAAACATATGCTTACAATCAAAGTAGGCATAACTACTCTCTTGCTATTTTTGAGCTTGATAATGTCTTTAGAGACTCTAAAGAGCTCTTGGCAGTTGGGTTTTTAATTAGCGGCGAAAGGGGGGTGTATCCGGCTAAAGAATATGACCATTGGCATGCGCTTGAGATATTCCAAGAGATTTCAAAATTTACAGAAGGACTTGAGATAAGCAGGGATAAATTAGGGTTTTTACACCCTGGGGTTCAGGCAGTTTATAAAAAGGGCGGTGAAGTTTACGGCTTTGTCGGCATGCTAAATCCAAAGGTCGCAAAGAGCCTCGAACTAAGGGGGGATATTTATATAGGGGAGCTGTTGCTTGAGAAGATAGTAAAGAGAAAGCCAATAACGAGGAAGATTTCGAGCTTTGCGCCCGCGGTGAGGGATATAAGCATTGTAGTAGACAGGGAGCTCGAAGTGAGTAAATTAGTTAACTTAGTACTCGAGTTTGAGGAAGTTGAAGAGGTGAAGGTGTTTGACATTTACTTAGGAATTGGGGAAGGCAAGAAGAGCGTAGGTCTGAGAGTGCGCTTTAGAGACCTTGCAAAAACGCTCTCTGACGAAGAGGTGAATGCCGTAGTAGGCAAGATGCTATCTCTCCTTGAGGAGAGATTTGGCGCAAGGTTAAGATAAAAGCCTGCCCTGTGCGTGGCGTGAGGGCAGAATTTTGGGGTCCACATGGGACCTTAATTGGGAGTCCGGGCTCCGGGGTCTCCAAGAAGGAACGCCGGGAGGACACCCACCTTATTTTGTTGGGGCCCACATAGTCCCTTAAGCCACGGCATGGGCGGGTTTGCCTTCCCCTCCTAAAGTTTTGGAGGTGGAAGATGGTAAAAGAGGTAATAAGAGAGGGCTTTCTAAAAAGAAGGCTCCTTATGAGCCAAGAAGAAAGAGAGCTTAGGTCTTGGTCTATTGCCAAGAACCTAAAGGGGATAATATCAACAATAGCACCAAAGACCATTCTTGGATTTTCGCCCATTAAAAAAGAGCCGCAGCTTTGGCCGCTTTTTCAAGAGCTTTGGAAAGAGGGTTTAAATCTTTGGCTTCCTGCTATTGCAAAAGGTGGGCTTTTGCTCTTTGAGTTTAAAGGTAGTTTGAAAAAAGCCCCCCTTGGGACCTTAGAGCCAGAGGGCTTTATCGCCAAAGAGCCAGCCAATGTAGATTTGGCGATAGTCCCGGGCGTTTGCTTTGACTTAGAGGGTTATAGAATCGGCTATGGAGGTGGATACTATGATAGGTTTTTAAAGTTAGTTAAAGCAATAAAAGTAGGGGTTTGCTTTGACGAAGAGCTCATTCAGAGCTTTGAAAGAAATAGCTGGGACGAGAAGGTTGATTTCATAGTCACTGACAAAAGAGTGATAGGAGGTTTAAGATGAGCATTTTTTTGATAGTCTTACTTGTTAGCATCGTTGCTATAGCTTTGGTTTTTGTTTTTTCAATAATTAGCAAAAGGAGAATCTCCTTAAATCAAGAGAGCAAGCAAGCTCTTGTTTTGCCAGATATTTCGACAGAAGAGCTCGAGAGGGCAAGACAGGAAGCAATGATGATTAAGGAAAGGGCAAAAGAGGAGGCGGAAAAGCTCCTTAGCGCTGCAAGAGAGGAGGCTTTGCAGATAAAGCAAAGCGCAAAGCAAGAGAGCGAGACGCTTAGGTTAGACCTTGAGCAAAGGAAAAAAGAGTTTGAGGAGTTTCTCTCTGAGAGAAGAACTCAGATTAGCAACCTTGAACAAATTCTAAAGCAGAGAGAGAATGCTCTTGAGCGAAGGGAGGATATGCTCTCAAGAAGGGAAGAGGAGCTATTTAACTTAGAAAAGGAGCTAAGAGAGACAAGAAGGCGAATCGAAGCAGAGCAAAAAGCCCTTGAGCTAAGGCTTGCAAGCATCGAGGAAAAAGAGCGCGAGATTGAAAGTCTTAGACAAAAAGAGATGTTAGAGCTTCAAAGAATCGCCAGCATGACATTTCAAGAGGCAAGGCAAGAGATACTAAAAAGGGCGGAAGAGGAGGCGAGGCTGGATGTCCTAAGGCTAATTAAGCAAATTGAAGAGGAAGCCAAGGAAAAGGCAGAGCTCGAGGCAAAGCGTATAATAACTACGAGCATACAGAAGCTATCCTCTGAGATTGCGGTCAATTACACAACGGCTTCGGTGGACTTACCAAATAACGAGTTTAAGGGAAGAATCATCGGAAGGGAAGGTAGAAACATCAGAACTTTTGAGCTCTTGACTGGGGTTGATTTAATCATTGATGACACGCCTGATATAGTTACCATATCTTCCTTTGACCCGCTTAGAAGAGAGATAGCAAGAGAGGCGCTTGAAAGACTCATTCAAGATGGAAGAATACATCCAGCGCGCATAGAGGAGGTGGTAAACGAGGTTAAAAGAGAGATTGACGACAAGATTCGCAAAACGGGGGAAGAGACTTGTCACGAGCTTGGCTTGCATGATATAAACCCAGGGCTTTACTACTATATTGGAAAGCTATACTTTAGAACGAGCTATTCTCAAAACGTGCTTTTGCACTCAAAGGAAGTGGCAAACCTTGCAGGGCTTATGGCAAGCGAGCTTGGGCTAAACTCTCAGCTTGCAAGAAGGGCGGGACTTTTGCACGACATTGGCAAGGCAATATCTAACGAAACCGGCGGGTCGCATACAGACATTGGCGTAGAGCTTTGCAAGAAATTTGGCGAGCACGATGCAGTCCTTAATGCCATTAGAGCTCATCACGACGAAGAACCGGTGAGATACCCAGAGGTTGCCTTGGTTTGCGCAGCTGATGCACTTTCTGCTGCAAGACCGGGGGCAAGGAGAGAGAGCCTTGAGCTTTATCTAAAGAGATTAGAAAAGCTTGAGGAAATTGTTCGCTCCTTTAAGGGCGTTCAAAATGTCTATGCAATGCAAGCTGGGAGAGAAGTAAGGGTGATAGTAAACCCTGAAGAGCTCTCTGATGAAGAGGCTTACGGGCTTTCAAGGAGCATAGCCAGGAAGATAGAGGAGCAGCTTCAGTTTCCGGGGCAGATAAAGGTGGTTGTGATTCGCGAAACGAGGCATGTTGAGGTTGCAAAGTGAGGGGGGTCGAAGGGGGGAAACATACCCCCTTCGTTTTAATATTTAAGACATGAAATACTTCGTTAAGACCTTTGGGTGCCAGATGAATGTCTCGGATAGCGAAAGAATTCGGGGAATCCTTGAGAGTATGGGCTTTGAAAAGGCAGAGAGCATAGAGAGTGCGAATGTTGTGCTTTTAAATACCTGCACAATAAGGGAAAAGCCAGACCAGAAGGTGTTTTCGCTCCTTGGGGAGCTTAAAAAGCTAAAGCAAAAAAACGGGACGATTATAGGCGTTTGCGGTTGCCTTGCTCAAAGGATGGGGGAGAGCTTGCTTCATAAAGCGCCCGAGGTCGATGTGATGTTTTCGAGCTTTAACATCCATAACCTTGGGAAGCTCATAGAGCAAGCGCAGCGGGGCTTTAAGGCTATTGAGATTTTAGATGAGCCACCAGAGGACGAAAACGAGCTTTGGAAAATAAAACCAGTAAGAGACGGGCAAGTTTGCGCCTATGTCACTGTTATGAAAGGATGCGACAAATCTTGCACTTACTGCGTTGTGCCAAAAACCAGGGGGCGCCAGCGCTCAAGAAGCCTTGAGAGCATTCTTGAGGAAGTTAGAGAGCTCTCTTCTATCGGCGTTAGAGAGGTGCATCTGCTTGGGCAAAACGTCACTGCGTGGGGTCAGGATATAAATGTGGGTTTTGACGAGCTTTTAAGGCGCGTTTGCGAAGTTGACGGAATATGGCGCGTTAGGTTCACAACCGGTCATCCAAAGGACATGACAATACAGATTGCAAAAGCCATGGGCGAGCTTAGCAAAGTTTGCCCGCATTTGCACCTTCCTTTCCAAGCTGGCTCTGATAGAATCCTAAGTCTTATGCAAAGAGGTTATACAAGGGACGAATACCTATCGACGATTGAGACGCTCAAAGAGCATGTCAAAGACATTAGCTTTTCCACAGATGTGATTGTCGGCTTTCCTTCAGAGACAGAAGAAGACTTTTATTGGACCTTGGAAGTTCTTAAAAAGGTCGAGTTTGAGCAGGTATTTTCTTTTAAGTTTTCACCAAGGCCGGAGACGCCGGCGTTTTATATGGAAAGCCAAGTCCCAGATGAAGAAAAAACCAGAAGAACGTCAC
>JANWVD010000043.1 GCA_025057715.1 Aquificaceae bacterium
CGAGGGGCACCCTGATAAGCTCGCTGACTTAATAGCAGACGCTCTGCTGGATGAGTTTATCAGGAAAGACCCTTATAGCCGCGTCTCTCTTGAGATTATGGTCCATAGCGGCTTGACAATAGTCGCAGGTCATGTCTCTACCGACGGCTATGTAGATATCCATACAAATGTCCGCAAGACAATCAAAGAGGTTGGCTATAACCGCCCAGAATACGGCTTTGACGCAGATTCCTCGGCTGTTCTTACCTCTATCGAAGAGCAAAGCCCAGATATCGCAACTGGCATATTTTCAGATGGCGCTGGTGATACTGCGACTGTGGTAGGATTTGCCTGCGATGAAACGCCCTCTTATATGCCGCTTCCAATATCTCTCTCAAATCTTATTGCCAAAAGACTCTCAGAGCTCAGAAAATCAGGCGCTGCCACATTCCTAAGACCAGATGGCAAGGTCCTCATAGCGGTTGCATACGAGAATGAAGTCCCGCTCTTTGTCAAAGATATCGTCATCTTTTGCCAACATGAGCCAGACGCCGACCAAAAGATGCTCTTTGAGTTTATTTACGAAAGTGTCATAAAGCAATCAGTCCCCGCCTCGCTTTTAAAGGATACAAAAGTCTTAGTTAACCCGTCTGGCAGGTTCGTTCTTGGCGGTCCTGCCGCGGATGTTGGTCAAACTGGTAGAAAGGCGGTCTCAGACGCATACGGCGATGTTGCATATTCTGGTGGGAGCTCCTTTTCTGGCAAAGACCCAACTAAGACCGACCGCACCGCATCTTACATGGCTCGCATGATGGCAAAGCACGTAGTAGCGAGCAATTTAGCCAAAAGGTGTCTTATCAAGATGGCTTACGCCTTTGGCGTTAGTTACGCCGTTGCCTTCGAGGTTGAGACATTCGGCACAGAATCAGTCCCCACAGAACTCATATCCAAAACCCTGCTTGAGATTTTCCCTACTTCCCCAAAGGGTATGATAGAGGCAATGTCTCTAAGGCGGCCTATCTATAAATCAACTGCCTGCTATGGTCACTTTGGCAAAGAAGGCCTTCCTTGGGAAGAGCTTAAACATCTCGAGGCTTTCTTAGAGCTCCAAAAGAGCGTCTAAGTATATAGCCCCGCCAACGGCTGGCAGGTCCCTACCAAGGGCCTTATAAAGCCCGTCGTATCGCCCCCCACCGGCTATAGCATTTGGCGACCTTTTGCAAAAGAACTCAAAAACCATCCCAGAGTAATACTCTTGCGACCTTATCTCTGATAGGTCAAATTCCACATCGCCCACGAGCTCAGATAGCTCAATCATCCTCTCAAGGGACTTTCTCAAGCTCGGATACTTTTTCATAAACCCCTCTAAGAGCTCTCTCCCACCTTGCGCAAGGACAAGCTCTTTTAGCTCTTTGTGAGAGCTCAGCAAGCTTAGATTCTTCTCAAGCACCGCTCTAAAGAGCTCTTGATTGCCCTTTATGAGCCAGCGCACAATAGAGACATCCCCCATTATTATCTTAAAATCATCAAACGCGCTTACGCGCAGGAATTTTTTTATCCTCTCAAGAACGAGAGCCTCGGCGCTTATGCTATCATCACCTATGACCTCAATACCAAGCTGGAAGCTCTCGCCCTTGGTGCTAAAGGTGCTACCAAGGTAAAAAACCCTAAGCGGCAACTCAAGCTCTAAGTGCTTGCTTAAAAAATTAGCTACGCTCTCAGTCCAATCTCTTCTAAGGCACATAAAGCCGCTTCCAGATTGACCGACAATTAGTCCGTCAGCTGGCAGGGACTGATTCCTTAGCTCAATTGTAGGCAACATCAAAAACTCAAAATCGCTAAAGACCTCACAGGCTTTGCAGATAAGATTCCAAAGCTTTTTGGACTTATCTAATCCAAAGTAAATCTCCTGAAATCGCACTTTTAAATTCTAAACGCTTCGGTTTTTAAATTAACCTCTTCCCACTCTCTTTCCGGATTTGAATCAAAAACTATTCCAGCCCCAGCAAAGTAGGAGGCTATGGAATCAACAATGTGCGAGGTTCTTATAAGAACGCTTAGAATGAATTCATCACCCTTTAAAATCCCAGCACAACCGCAATAAAACCCTCTTGGGTGAGGCTCTAAGCTATCTATTATCTCAAGCGCGCGCCTTTTAGGCGCGCCAACAACAGAAGCGGGTGGAAAAGTATTCAACAAAATCTCAGAAATCCCAAGCTCAGTGATTGAACTTACGCAAGAGACCATCTGATAAAGCGTGCTAAAGCCCCTAAGCTCAAACAAGCTATCCACCTTTACGCTTCCCGGCTTTGAAACTCTCGCAAGGTCGTTTCTTACTATATCAACAATCATCAAGTTTTCCGCCTTGTCCTTTTTGCTAAGAGTCAGCTCCTGCATAGATTTCGCAGTCCCCTTTATCGGGCAGCTCGTTAGTCTATTCCCCTCTTTTTTCAAAAAGAGCTCCATAGAACCGCTAATTATCTCAAGCCCCTCAAGCTTTAGGTAAAATCCAAAAGGAACTGGCTGCTTCTCAATAAACCCCAAAAAAAGCGACCTACCATCCCCAATAAGCTCAAAGTCAAACCTGTTTGTCAAATTTAGCTGGTAAATATCCCCTTCTTTTATTAATCTCTTAACCTCTTCAATCTTTTTGATAAAGTCTTCTCTTTGGATGCTTTGCGAAATTTGAATAAGTTTTACCCTGTTTTTTCCACCAAAATATCCCTCAAAGTCCTCAATCTCAATTAAAATCACCTTCTCAAAGCCGTATTTTTTTAAATCTAACCTCATTGATTCAGAGGATTTCGAAAATGGCACAATTAAGAACCCAAGAGCTCTCGACTGAATCTCTTTTAAGCTATCAAAGACCCTAAAGCCTTTTATCTTTGACTTAAGTATGCCGCTGCTTCTAAGCCACTCTCCGCAAAGCAAAAGCTCCATTTTTTAAAGTGCGTCCCTGGGAGGATTCGAACCTCCGACCTCGAGATTAGGAATCTCGCGCTCTATCCTGCTGAGCTACAGGGACTATCAAGCTATTTTACAACCGCCCCGGTCATTAGGTAAAATATTACTAAATCCAGCTCCCCAAGGCTCAATCTTAAATTCTTGGCAATATCTTGCAAAGCACTCTCTGCAAGAAAGTAGTTTTTAGGCTCTAACCCAATGGATTTTAAAAACCTCATGATGTGCCTATCGACTATGGCAATGTCAAGCCGCCCCGTGTTTCTTAAAAAGTGCGATGCCTCCTTTATCCCAAAGCCCTCTACCTTTAGCTTTGAATCTCTTCTATATAGCTCTTCTCTGACCTCTTTAGAATGTTTGTTTGAGCTAACTAACCTAAAGATATCTTGTGCTTTCTCTCTTGCTTTTAAAATTCTGCTTGCCCGATTTGGGAATCTATATCCAAGTGATTTTAGCCTCTCTCTTAGCTCTGCTTCGCTTAGGTATAGAAATCCCTCTATCCCTATCTGGCTTTGGATTTTAACGGCTCTTGATGCAGAAAACCCCGCAGTTAAGATGCAAAAGCAGAGCTCTGAAAAAAGGTCTGCCTCGTATTCTATCCCCAACAGCCTCCGGAAGTTAAACCTAACCCTGCCCTTTTCCCCAAGAGTTTTGAATTCCTCTATTCTTTGACTGATTTCAGTCTCTTTTAATGAGCTCAAAGAGCGCTTTAGCGCTTCCAAGCCCTTCGCTTCCTTTAAGTCCCATAAGCCTTGCAATCTCTTCAAGCCTCCTCTCGTCTGATAATTCCTCTATGGCTGCTTTTGAATGATTAAGCTTAAATGCTTTAAAGTGTCTATCTGCAAAGCCTGCTAATATCGGTGAGTGGGTGATTGCCAAAACTTGCATCTTTGTAGAGAGCTCTTTAAGAAACTTAGCCACCTTATGCGCGCTCTCGCCGCTTAGCCCGGCATCTACCTCATCTAAAAGATAGGTCCCGCTATTTCCTGCAAGGATAAAAACCCCAAGCGATATTCTTGAAAGCTCGCCACCTGAAACTTTTTTAAGAGGTATTAAATCCCCACCTGTGCTAAATAAAAACTGCGGCGCTTCTTCGTTGCTAATATCTATATCAACATTTGCACCTTTAAGTCCTAAAACTTCAAGAACTTCCCTGAGTTTTTCGCAAAACGGACCTTTTTTCTCGCTTAGTTTTCTAAATAGCTCTTCTCTAACTTGGTTTATTGAGCTTTCTGTGCTTTTTAGCATCTCTTGAGCTTTTATTAACTCATCTTCTAATAGCTCAATCTTGGATAGCTTCTCTTTAAGCTCTTTGAGGTGCTCAAAGACCTGTTCAAAACCCATTTTGTATCGCCTTGCTAAGTTTTGCGCTTTGAAGACCTTTTGGTTTAGCTCTTCAATCTCCTCTTCGGATATGCTGATTATTTTCTTTGATGTTGACCTCTCAAGCTCGTCAATTTTGTCATAAAGTTGCTCTATTTCGCTTTGGTTTTGCAAAAGACTCATGAGCTTTTTTAGCCCTTGCTTTAGGCTGGAAAAGACCTCAAGAGCCATCACCAGCTTTTTGTTCTCTTCCTCTATCAAAGAGAGCTCTTGCAGTCTTGATTTTGCCATTTGGTATGTCTCGGGCGTTAGCCCGCAGGATTCAATTTGCGCTATCTCTTCCTTTAGGAGCTTTTCAAGGGTTGGTTTTTGAGTAGCTATCGAGCGAAGCTCGGTTATTTGTTCTTCTAACTTAAGCTTTTCTCTTTTAAGTTCTTGGAGCTTTAGCCTAAGCTCGGTGGTGTTAGCAAAGTTATCAAGCACCTCTCTTTGGAATTCTTGCTTTAGCAGCTTTAGCTTGTCGTTTTGCCCGTGAAAAAACACCTTTGAGAGAATCTCTTGTGCCTCTCTCTTTTGGCTTTGCTTGCCGTTTATGTAAAACTTGGATTTACCTAAGCGCGTTTCTCTTCTTAGCTTTATCACCTTTTCGTCTTTTAAAATCATAGCCTCTACAAGGGCTTCTGGATGGCTTTTTGTATCTTCCCCCATTAAAAAGCTAATGCTTCCAAACATCAGGGATTTACCGCTTCCGCTCTCCCCGGTGATTACATTAAACCCCTCGTGAAAGCTGAGCTCTTGGTTTTCAAAGATTAAAAACTTCTCAATCCTTAAGCTAAGTATCATATTGCGCCTCTTTTAGCGAGGCTCTTTTCAAGAACTTCGATAGTATACGCCAATTGCTTGTCTTTTTGGCGCCTTAATTCTACCCTCTTTAGGGAGTTTACAGCCCAAGTATGGCCCTTTTTACCAAAGAGGTCAGATATCTCTTGGTGAGATAGCCCAAGCAAGTGTCTGCATATGTAAACTGCCACCAGCCTTGCCTTGCTTACATGCCTTGCGCGCGAAGCGCCAAGGAGCTCCTCTACGCTTAGCCCAAAGAACTTTGCAATTTGCGATAGGGCGTTTCTAAGCCTTTGATTTAGCTGAGGGACAGCTCTTATTCCCGTTAGCTTGAGCGTTCTGATAAAGCCCTCAATCTGGATTGCATTAAAGCCCGTGTTATCAAATACATGCTTTATGTGGGCTTCGCTTGGCTCTATGCCGGCTTCCACGAGCTTTTTCTCTATTAGCTCTCTCTTTGCCTTTTCGTCTAAGAAAATCTCGAGCAAAAGCCCGCTTGAGAACCTACTAATTAGTTTCTCTGATATGTCTTTTATCTCCGATGGATGCCTATCTGATGTTAGGATAATTGGTCTTTTTAACCTTATTAAGTTATCAATAATCACCAAAAGCTCAATCTGCGTCTTTGACTTACCGCTTAGTAGCTGAACATCGTCCAAAAGTAAGGCCTGGGTCTTTAAAAATGAAGCCCTAAATTTGTCAAGCTCGGAGTTTTTGATATGTCTTACCATCTCTTCGTAAAGGTCGAGTCCTGAAAGGAGCTTGACGTTGATATTTCTTTGCGTAAGCGAATTTCCAACTGCGTGCAAAAGGTGAGTTTTTCCGCTTCCTGTTGGACCGTAGATGTAAATTACCTCACCCTGAGGGTTTTGCACAAGTTTGAGGCATGTCTCGTAAGCAATCTTTGCCCCATTGCCTACTATAAAGTTTTCAAACCTGAACTTGTCTGAAATTTTGCTGTCTTTTTTGTTTACCTCTTCCTGAGATTTTACCGTTATGGTTTTGGTGTATGCTTGAAGTCTTTTTGAGACGTATTCAAGCACCCACCTTTTATAGTCGTGTGACGGCGTAATTATAAGCACATTGTTGGCGGTTTCTTCTATATAAAACTGCCTAAATAACTGAAAAGCTATCCTATCAAGCTGTTCAATATAAATTAAAAACTCTTTCATGACCATGCTTCCTGATATAAAAGTAGAGCTTTTGACGCTCTTTTCTTAAACTGAGTTAGCTGAATAGTATTTTAGCTACCCTTTTGCCTCTCTTAGTGGCATTTTTAAGATTTTAATCTCCCAAATTTTACCTGCAACCCTAATCCAATCACTTTTTATAGTCCCTAACAAGCTTTGGTCTAAATTTGTCAAATACTGAGATTTTCTATTGCCAGCTTTAGGCTGTTTAATGTCCTCTCTATGTGCGTCTCATTGGCGCAAAGCGGCAACATAATCACCATGGTGTCCCCTAAGGGTCTTAAAAAGACCCCCATATCTCTGCAGGCACGGGCAACCTTAAACCCTACCCTCATGCCATAGTCAAAGGGCTTGCCGTCCTTATCCCTTAGCTCTATACCTGCCATAAACCCAAGCCTTCTTACATCCCAAACGTATCTAAGACCGGAGAATCCCTCAAGGAGCTCTTTAAGGAGCTCTATCTTCCTTGGCAGATGCTCTAATGTCCTCTCTATTTCAAAGACCTCAAGGCTTGCAAGCGCAGAGGCGCATCCAAGATTGTTTCCAGTGTAGGT
>JANWVD010000044.1 GCA_025057715.1 Aquificaceae bacterium
CAATAGCGATTGCTGCGATAGCTTTAGCTTCATGCCAGAAAAAACCAGCTGAGCAGCCAGCCGAGCAAGCACCAGCACCAGCCCCAGCACCAGCCCCAGCACCAGCCCCGGCTCAACCAGCAGAGCAACAGCAGCAGCAACCAGCAGAGCAACAACAGCAACAGCCAGCAGAGCAACAACAACAGCAACAGCCAGCAGGCGAGCAGAAAAAGTGAGGCAAAAATCGGCCCTAATTAGGGCCGAGCTTTAAATAACCATGTACGCAATTATCCAAACTGGGAGCAAGCAATATAGGGTTAGTGAAGGAAGCGTTATTAACGTAGAGAAGCTAAATTACCAAGTAGGCGAGGAGATTGAGCTAAGACCCCTCGCTATTTTTGCCGATAGCGGCTTTAGCTTAAACAGGGGCAAGGTAATAGCAAAGGTCTTAAACCACTCAAAAGCCAAAAAGGTTTTGGTATTTAAATTTAGAGCCAAGAAAAACTACAAACGCCTAAAAGGTCATAGGCAAGAACTCACAACCATTAGCATTGAGAAAATCCTGGAGGAGTAAGGATGGCTTCCAAAGCGAGCGGAGGCTCAACAAGAAACGGCCGAGATAGCACATCCAAGCGCTTAGGGGTAAAAAGGCACGACGGGCAAGTAGTTAAAGCAGGGACAATCATCGTTCGTCAAAGAGGAACGAAGGTTTATCCCGGTAAAAATGTCGGCATGGGCTCTGACTTTACACTCTTTGCCCTAATAGAGGGAATAGTCAAGTTTGAGCAAAGGCGCGGTAAGAAGCTTGCAAGCGTAGTCCCTATAGGCGCATAAGCGTATTTAGGTCCTTTTGACCTACCATATTCTTAATTAGCGCGGCAAACTCCCTTATCTCGCTTTGTGCGCTTTCGTGTAATCTTAGGCTCAAAAAGTTATCAAGGGCAATCCTAGGAACCGTCCAGTAGAATCTGGTTTTTAAAAACAGGGGCAAGACACCGCGCGCTATTTCGCGCGCCGTATTTAATGAGAGCATTTTCTGATAAAGCAAGAGGGATTGCTGGATAATGGAGTTTATCTCATTTAGAATCTCGCTTGAAATTTCCTGCGGCAAAAATTCCTCAATAGAGGCTTGCTTGTTTGATTCTGATTGGCTTCTTAAGCCCTTTGGGATGTAAAACTCTGGATTTATGCTTGTATACCTTCTGCTAAGTTCGTTGTAGCTTCCGAATCTATGCCTTTGCCATTGGCGTGCAACAAATAGCGGACATTCTACTATGAATGTGTATGTATCCATCTTCGAGTTTAGCTCCAATTTATCAACGAGTCCGACCCATCCGCAGCTTGCGTCGTATTTCTCTTTTAAAAATCTTTCGTCCGTTGAGTATTCTTGAGGGGTTTTATCTTCAATTATTGCAAATGTCGCGGGGAGTTTTTCTCTTACTAAAGTTTGAACCTCTTGAGGAATTAAGCTGATTAAGTTTACAAAGTGCCTAAAGTTTAGCCAGATGTATCCTTCAGAGTAGTGAATGTTTATTGCTGGGTTGTTTGCTCTTTCTAAGATGCTTACATATTCATCCCAGCTTGCGCTATAGGTAATGATGATGTGTTCAAATGGTGATGAGTGGCGGTTTTTGTATAGGTAGCTTATGAGCTTTATGTCTCTTTCTTTGTCTATCTTTTCGTCTTTGGCAAATGAGACCCGGGCGCAGCGCACTATGCGTTGGTCAGAGCCCATGATGTGAATCTCTCTGCGGGCTGAAAGCCCGCGTTTTGGTATATTCATCATTATAATTTTAAATCCATGCTTGAGTATTCTAAAAGCCTTAACCTGCCTCGCACGGACTTTCCCATGAAGGCAAACTTGCCAAAGAGAGAGCCTGAGATTTTAAAGCTTTGGGAGGGGCTATATGAAGAGCTCTCTGAGGATAAAAGCAGGGAGATGTTTGTTTTGCACGATGGGCCGCCTTATGCGAACGGGCATATTCACATCGGGCATGTTTTGAATAAGGTTTTAAAGGATACTATATTGAAGTTTAAGGTCCTAAGTGGGTTTAAACCGCACTTTGTCCCGGGGTGGGATTGTCATGGGCTTCCGATTGAGCAACAGGTTGAAAAGCTCCTCTCACAAGAGGGACAGAGCAAAGACTCTATTAGCAAGCTTGAGTTTCGCAAGCGCTGTAGGGAATTTGCGCTCTCTTTTGTCAATATCCAAAAAGAGGAATTTAAGCGCCTTGGGATTTTGGCAGATTGGTCTAATCCTTATCTTACCATGGATCCAAGGTTCCAAGCTCAGGAGATTAGGGAGCTTGGAAGGGTTTTTAAAAACGGTCTCGTGGTAAGGAGTAAAAAGCCGGTCTATTGGTGCATTTATGATAAAACCGCGGAAGCAGAAGCAGAGGTTGAATACCATACAAGAAAAGACCCAAGCATATATGTTAAATTTCCGCTTCTTTCGGGCGAGCATTTGCTTATTTGGACGACCACGCCTTGGACGCTCCCTGCAAACATGGGGGCGATGGTAGGGCAGGATTTTGATTATGTTTTATTTAAGACCAAAGACCACGGGGTTTTAATCTTTGCCCTTGAGGCTTTAAATAGGCTTAAATCAGAGCTCGGTCTTGAGGGTGAGGTTTTAAGAACTTTAAAGGGTAAAGACCTAATTGGGCTTGAGTATCTGCATCCAATTAACGATAGCTTAGTAAAAGTTTATCCATCCGAGTTTGTAGAGCTAAGCACAGGTAGCGGAATTGTGCATATGGCGCCGGGGCATGGGCGTGAGGATTTTATAGTTGGTCGCAGATTTTCGCTCGAGCCATTTGCGCCTATTGACGACGAAGGAAGGTTTTTAGACGATGTTCCTGAGTTTTTAAGAGGTCTTCGCGTCTTTGATGCAAACAAAGACATCATCGACTTTCTAAAAAAGAAGGGGCTTTTGCTTTATGAGGGAAAGATTGAGCACTCCTATCCGCATTGCTGGAGGTGTAAAAACCCAGTCGTATTTAGAGCTACATCGCAGTGGTTTATATCTGTGGATTCAGAATGCTTTAGAGAAAAGCTCATTAGCGAGGTTGAGGAGGTTAATTGGATACCGCAAAGCGGTCAAAACCGAATGCGCTCGATGGTCGAGACTCGTCCAGATTGGTGTATCTCTCGCCAAAGGTTTTGGGGTGTTCCAATAACGGTTCTTTATTGTAGTTCCTGTGGGCATATTATCAGCGACGATTGGCTCTTTGAAAAGGTCGCAAAGCTGGTCGAAAGCCATCCACTTGGGGCTGATGTATGGTTTGAGTTAAAACCAGAGGAGATTCTTCCAGAGGGCTTTAAGTGTCCAAAATGCGAAAGCACGAGCTTTCACAAAGAGGAAGACATCTTAGATGTTTGGTTTGACTCTGGCTCTTCGCATGCGTTTGTTTTAAGAAAGTTTGGCATAGATAGAGCCGATTTATATCTTGAGGGCTCAGACCAGCACAGGGGCTGGTTTCAGGCATCCTTGCTTGAGTCTGTTGCAAGCTATGGCAAAGCGCCTTATAAAGCTGTTCTTACCCACGGATTTGTTGTTGATGAAAGCGGCAGAAAGATGTCAAAGTCGCTTGGGAATGTCGTTTCCCCCTCTGAGGTTATATCCTCCCTCGGGGCAGATATCTTAAGACTTTGGTGTGTATCTGAAGATTACACTCAGGATGTAAAGCTTGGTAAAAATGTCTTGCATCAAATCACGGAGGATTATAAAAAGATTAGAAACACCATTAGGTTTGCGCTTGGAAATTTATACGATTTTGACATAAGCGAAGCAATCTCTTTTTCAAGTATGCATCACTTTGATAGGTGGATAGTATCTACTCTTCAAGAGTTTCTAAAAGATGTTTACGAAGCTTACGAGAGCTCTCTTTTGCAAAGGGTTTATCACAGGGTTAGAAACTTATGTTCTATAGAGCTCTCGAGCATATACTTTGACATAGTTAAAGACAGGCTTTACGCATCGAGTCCTGATAGCTTTGAAAGAAAGAGCGCGCAAAGCGCGATTTATCTAATTTCTGAAGCTCTTATTTGCGCTATTGCTCCTTTTCTTAGCTTTACTGCAGAGGAGGCTTGGCAACACCTTAGGCAGGTCAATAGCTCTTTGCCAAGGAGCGTTTTTCTCTATAAACTGCCAAAGCCATCTGAGCAGTTGGTTGATAGTGCTTTACTAAGTGAATACAGAGAGCTCTTTAAGTTGCGCGAAGCGGTTTTAAAATCCCTTGAACTTGCAAGAAAGGACAAGCTAATAAGCCACTCTTACGAGGCAAAGGTTTACATTAGCGAAGCTTCCGAAGTTGCCAAAAAGTATTTTGATTACATAAATCACATCTTTGGGGTTAGCAAGGTTGAGTTTTCTAAAAGCGGGAATTATCAAACCTATGTCGAAGAGTCTGATTTGCTTGTTGGGGTAGATAGAATAAATGGTCATAAATGCCCGCGCTGTTGGATGTATTTTTACGAAGAAGAGTTAGAAGGTGAGGTTTGCAAGCGCTGTGCAAAAGCGCTAACTAAGGTATATGAAAGAGATTGAGGAGCGAGTTCTTGAACTTCTTTCCAAAAGGGGTATTCTTCACTTTGAGGAAATCATGCGCCTGCTTAATCTTGAAAACAGCCAAAGAAAAGCTCTCAAAAGAGCTCTAAAGGCGCTAAGAAAAAGCGGAAAAGTAGTCGTAGAAAGAGGCAGATTTCGAAGCGAGCAGGCTCAAACCTTTACTGGCAGGTTTCTTGCCTATCAAGGCGGGTTTGGCTTTTTGCAAATTGGCAAGGATGTAAAAGATATTTACATCCCGCCCTTTGAGATGAATAAGGTCTTTGATGGGGATTTAGTTAGAGCAAAGGCGGTTATCTTTAGAGGTAAAACAGAGGCAAGAATAGTCAAGGTATTAAAGCGCGCAAGGAAAGAGCTCGCTTGCTCTTTACTAAGAGAGGACGGTCGGTGTTTTGCAATTCCGGTTGGTCATAGCCCCCATCAAAAAATTTATGTATCAAGCCCTGTTTGCTCTAAGTTAAAAGATGGCACCTTGGTCATTGTTAAGCTCGGCCGATTTTCTCAAAAGGAGGGTCTTTTCTTTGGCAGTGTCAAGGAGGTGCTTGGTCATCCACAAGAGCAAAACCTTATTTTAGAGCTAATTATTAGAAAATATGGTCTAAGGGTTAAATATCCTGACGAGGTTTTGCAAGAGGCAGCTTCGCTTGAGCTTTCTTTAGAGAAAGAGTTTAAGAAAAGACGAGATTTAAGACATCAGCTATGCTTTACGATAGACCCGCCAAATGCAAAGGACTTTGACGATGCTGTTGCAATTGAGAAGCAAGGCAACGGATACAGGTTATTTGTCCACATTGCAGATGTTTCGGCTTTTGTTAAAGAAGAAGGTGCAATTGATAAAGAGGCCTTAGCTAGGGGGTTTACCTTTTATTTACCTGGCAAGACCCTTCATATGCTTCCTGATGAACTCTCTTCCGGGCTTTGCAGTCTTGTGCCTGATGTCCCAAGACTTGCAATGACCTGTGAGATGGAGTTTGATAGCGACGGGGCTTTAATTGGTTATGAAATTTATGAGAGCGTCATAATTAGCAAAGCCCGTTTGACATACGACCAAGCCCTTGAGATTTTATTAAACGAGGCTGATGAGCCAATCTTTGGCATTTCTCAAAGCCTTAGGCTCATGGAAGACCTTTATCGACTTCTTGCGCGCTCAAGGTGGGAAAAAGGAAGCATCGATTTTGACTTTCCTGAAACTGAGCTTGTAGTAGATGAATTTGGCGAGCCAATTTCCGTAGAGCCTTATAAGCGCCATATCGCCCATAGGATGATAGAGCAGTTTATGGTTCATTGCAACGAAGTTATTGCAATGCATCTTATCAAAACTGGCTATCCCTGCTTGTTTAGGGTGCATGAGCAGCCTGATTCGGAAAAGGTTGCTAAACTATTAGAAATCCTTGCCGGGCTTGGCTATAAGGTTGGACAAACTACTTTAGAATCAAGATTTTTTCAGAAAATTCTCGAGGATTTTGAATCAAGACCAGAGGAAAATCTGGTGAGATTTTTGACCTTGCGTTCTATGAGGAGAGCTTACTATTCTCCTCACAACGTTGGGCATTTCGGCCTTGCAAGCGAGCACTATACTCACTTTACTTCACCCATTAGAAGATACTCAGACCTCGTGGTTCATAGGTTAGTAAAACAATCCCTTGAAAAAGAGCCAATAGATGTCAAGAAGACCATTTACCAGCTTGAGGCACTTGGTGAGCATCTTTCTTTTCAAGAAAAGTTAGCAGAAGACGCAGAAAAAGAAGCAGTAGATAGGTTGAAAATCAGATTCATGCGTGCGCACGTAGGCTCTGAGTTTGAAGGAATCATAACAGGAATAATCCAATCCGGGTTTTTCGTAGAGATTAGTCAATTTCTCGTCGAGGGCTTTGTCGGTATATCAACGCTCAATAATGACCAATACATATTTGACGAGCCAGCACATCGCCTCGTTGGCGTTCGCTCCGGGAAGGTCTTTCGCTTAGGGGATATTGTCAAGGTATTGGTCGCAGGCGTTAATGAAGAGAGAGCAAAGCTCGAGCTTGTCCTTCGCTAATCTTTCTTCCAGCTTTTGCTAACTAAGAGCTCTACCTCAACTGGGACATTTCTTAAAATCCTTGAGCCGGCATCAAGCATAGCTTCCTTGAGGCTCTCTGAAACCACATTTGCACTTTCTTGAGGGCATTCTACTACAATCTCATCGTGAATTAAGTTTATAACCCTTGCTAAGGGCAAGTTCTTTTTCCTAAAGAGGACAACAGAGAGCTTTAAA
>JANWVD010000045.1 GCA_025057715.1 Aquificaceae bacterium
TAGAGCAATTAGAGCTATTAATGGAAGCAGAGATGCAAGGATTTTCAGATAAATATCTACCTCACTTTGGTAAAATGAAGCAAGGAGCTTAAGTTTTGAGCTTTTTTTTAGTTCGAAAAGCATAAGAGTATACGCAGTTGCCAAAGCACTAGGCAGAAAATAAACAAAATGATAAAAAAACCAAGCTAAGAAAAACAGAGAGCTCTCTTTAAGCGGAAGGCTCACGATTAGAAAATCGAGCTTTGCTACCTGAAGCACAAAGAAGACGCCGCAAAGCGTTAAAGACAGGATAAAGCCAAGCCTGATGACTTGCAAAGATAGGTGGCTAAATAACATTAGCGCCTTAGCTTTTGCTCAACGCGCTGTTTTTGGTTTGGTTCTCCTCTCTTTCCGCTTTTCAGAAGCTCGTAGGCTTTTAGATAGTAGCTCCTTGCCTGGGCTGGCTTGCCAAGCTTTACAAGCACATCGCCGAAATGTTCGTATAAGACTGGGTCTTCCTTTTCCTTCTCAAGAGCCTTTTGAAGCAATTCGAGGGCTTTTGAATAATTGCCTCTGTAGTATAAAACCCATGCAAGGCTGTCTATGTATGCGGGGTTTTCTGGGTCCTTTTCAAGGGCTTTTCTTATAAGGCTTTCTGCTTCGTCCAATCTTTTGTCTTCATACCATAAAAGCAAGGAATACCCGAGGTGATTTAAAAGCTCTGCGCTCGTTGGATTTAGCTCGAGGGCTTTGCGAAGGTCTTGTTCAGCGCGCACCAAATCACCTATGCGCTCGTAAACCAAAGCCCGAGCAAAGTATGGTCTGTAGTTGTTGGAACTTATGCTGATAGAGCGCTCGGCAAAGATAAGAGCGTCTGGATAGCGCCCGAGTTCTTTTAAGACATCAGACATAATGAGATTGAGCTGAAGGTTTGTTGGTTCTTTTTCTAAAGCTTTTTGGGTGAGCTCTCTGGCGTTTTCGAGCTTGCCCTCTGATAAGGATATTACGGCAAGGCGCTCAAGGACCCTTGGATGGTCGCCAAGGACAGAGCGAAGCTCGTTGTAAAGCGCTCGCGCCCTCTCGGTTTTTTTATCCATCTCAAGGGCGATAGCGAGAAAATACTTAACCTCATAATTGTCAGGGTTTTGAGCCGAAAGGTCTTCTAAGACCTTCAGGGCTTCTGAGTATTTATTGGCTCTTAGAAGTGATAGAGATAGCTGGAATAGAACCTGAGGGGTTGGCAAGAGCTCTGCGAGTCTTGAATAGACCCGCAAGGCTTCGTCGTCTTCGGCGCTGTTTGCATAGAGATTGGCAAGTCTTTGTAAAAGAAAAACATTATCGGGGTTTCTTGCAAGAAGTCTTAGGTAAAGCTGTTTTGCCTCGGCAATCCTTCCAGAGGATTCAAGAATTGCGCTTAGAGTAGACACCGCCGGCTCGAAGTTTTGGTCTTTCTCAATTGCCCTATAGAGCTCTGATATGGCAAGCTCTCTATCGCCTTGCAAAAGCGCTACCCTGGCTCTTAAAAAGTGTGGTATTGGACTGGAAGGCTCTACACTTGCAAGCATGTTCAAAAGCTCATAGGCTTTTGCAAAGTCCGAATTCTTTACGACTTCTTCAAGAAGAGACAAGAGTAAAACCCGAGGTTGATTAGCATTTAAGATGCCACTTTCAAGAGCTGATATCGCAGCTTTTTGATTTCCGAGCCTTGAGTTTATGCGATAAAGTAAAAGATAGGATGATGCTTCTTTGGGAAAGCGCTTTTGGAAGCGCTTTGCAAGCTTGAGAGCTTCTTCTGTTTTGTTTTCAATTAAAAGCAAATTTATGCTCTCTTCGTAAAGAAGGGGCTGGGGGCTTTTTTCAAGGGCGTTAATGCAATGAGATAACGCTTGAGATGGATTTTCTTGGCGCAAATAAGCGCACATAATATAGTCAAAGTAAAGCTCAGAAGAGAAAGCAAACGATGCAATAAGTAGATAGAGAAACCTCATTGCTCTAAGTTTAAAAGATATCCTCTTGGGTTGTTTTTTCCAGAGAGACCTAACAAATGTGCTTCTCCACGACTGCCTTTATAAAATCAAAGCAAGGACCATAGCCGACGCACAGGTCCAAACTACTTGAAAACCCGCCTGGAAGCCAGATATTAGCGCCAGCTTCAGAAGCTATTGATAGCCCCGCAGCAACATCCCAGGGGCGAAGCTCAAACTCCATAAAGCAATCAAAAACCCCCTCTGCAAGCAAGCATAGGTCCACAGAAGCAGCACCAGGACGCCTCATCGACCCAACGGCTATGAAAACTTCTTTGATAATCTTTAGATAGTTATCTAAATCGCGCTTCGCGCGGGAAGGAAAGCCATAAACCACGCTGCAACGATTAATTTGCGACTTTGGATTAACCCTTAGCGCCTTGCCATTTTTGAAAGCCCCAGAGCCTCTCTTTGCCCAATAGAGACTATCAAAAGCCGGCAAGTAAACAGCCCCGACTATAGGCTCACCTAAGTTAAAAAGCCCTACCGAAACCCCAAACATGGGAAGGCCCATCAGAAAGTTCTTCGTCCCATCAAGAGGGTCTATATACCAAACAAAATCCCCATCTTCGTTGCCGCCCCCCTCCTCGCCAACTATTGCGTGGTCTGGAAAGTGCCTTGCTATGTGTTCCCTTATGCGCTCCTCGGATTCTCTGTCTGCTATGCAAAAAACATCCTTTTCGCCTTTAGAGAGTATTTGGCTTTGCTCTATCTTTCCAAAATGGTCCTTAAGAACAAGTCCACCAAGAACGCAAGCCTCGCGAGCTACTTTTAAAGCATCCTCAAGCATCGTCAAGAACCTCAAGGCAAGGCAGGGTTTTACCCTCAAGCAACTCAAGGAAAGCCCCGCCGCCAGTCGAGACAAAGTCTATAGAGTTATAAACACCGGCTCTATGTATTGCGTGGTCTGTATCACCGCCGCCAGCGATTGTAAGAGCTCTTGCTTTTGCAAGGATGCTCGCGGTTTGAAAAGTGCCGTCTTTGAATCTATCCAGCTCAAAAACGCCCATGGGACCGTTCCAGATAACAGTTTGAGAGCTCTCAATTAGGGTAGAGAGGAGGTTAACAGACGCAGGACCTATGTCAAGTCCCATCCAGCCCTTTGGAATCTCCTGCCAAGGGACCAACCTAACCTCTGTGCTATCAGAAATCTCTTGAGCGATTATAAAATCCACAGGAAGGTAAAGCGCAACATCGAGACTCTTTGACGCTTCTATGATTTCTCTTGCGACTGGTATGAGCTCTTCTTCGACCAAGGAGCTGCCAACGCCAAAGCCCATCGCCCTTATGAAGGTAAAGGCCATCGCGCCGCCTATGAAAAGCCTATCAACCCTCTTAAGAAGGCTTTTTAAAACCCCGAGCTTTGAAGAGACCTTTGCGCCACCGATTATTCCAAGCACGGGGCGCTGGGGGCGAATCATCGCCTTTTCAAAGTAAGAAATCTCTTTCTCAAGAAGAAAGCCCATGACCGCAGGGCGGATATACTTTGGAAGCATGTAAACTGAAGCGTGCTTTCTATGACAGGTTCCAAAGGCATCGCTAACAAACACATCGGCGAAAGAGGAGAGCTCTTTGGCAAAGCTCTCGTCAAGGGTAGTCTCGCCGCGATGAAATCTGAGATTTTCAAGAAGCAAGACCTCGCCGTCTTTTAATCCATCGACGGCACTTTTGACGCGCTCGCCAACGCAATCGTCCACAAATTGCACCTGAGTGTTAAGATAGCGCGAAAGCCTTTTTGCAACAGGCTGGAGGCTAAGAGACGGGTCTTTTTCCTTTGGTCTTCCAAGATGTGAAATGAGGATGGTTTTTGCTCTGCTATCAAGAAGGTATTCAATCGTTGGCAAGCTCGCCCTTATGCGAGTATCATCCTCTATGTTGCCAAGATTGTCTATTGGCACATTTAAATCAAGTCTTACCAAAACCCGCTTTGATTTTACGTCAACGTCTCTTAGGGTCTTTTTGTTAAAGGGCATTAAAGCTCCTCTTGCTCGTCGTTGAAGCTGATATTCTCTTCAGGGCCAAATGTGCCCTGCAAGCTAAGGGCAAGACGCTTAAGACCATCGAGATAAGAGAGCACATCGCTATAGGTAGAGACCAAAGCTCTATATTGCTTTAGCTCTTCGCTGGAGAGCTTTTTTAACCTCAAGGCTCTCTTAGTAGCTATCAGGGACATAAAAGCCCGAGAATAGCGCTCTTGCCATTCAACCCAAAAGCCCTGATGGCTAACTGGCGTTTTGACAACAAAATACTCAAGGTTTGAAAGCTCCTCCAAAAGCTCAAAGGTTGGATTCTTTTTCATGTTAGTTTAGATTATACCCGTCCGCAAAGCTCTCTTAAGCTAAAGGCTGGGTCAGAGCTTTTCATCAAAGAGCTCCCTACCAAAAAAGCATCAACACCAATATCTTCAAGCTCCAAAACCTGAGCCCGCGTCTTTATGGCACTCTCTGCAACAACCCATCTTACCCCTGAGCTCTTTGCAATTGGGCAAAGCCTAAAACACTTAGTGAGGTCTATCTCAAGCGTTCTTAGATTTCTATGGTTTATCCCAAGAATGGAAGGTCTTAGCTCGAGGGCAAGCTCTAAATCCTCTTCTTCAAAAATTTCAAGGAGCACCCACATGCCAAGCTCAAGAGAGACATCATAGAGCTCTTTAAGCCTCTCTTTTGGCAAAGCGCCGACAATCAACAAAATTCCATCGGCGCCCTTGATTCTACTTTCATAAACCTCGCCGACGCTTACTATGAAATCTTTACGAAGCACTGGAAGACTAACGCTCTTTTTGACATTCTCTAAATCGCTGATTGAGCCGTAAAAGTGGTCTGCCTCTGTTAAAACAGAGATTGCAACAGCACCAGCCTCCTCGTAAAGTCTTGCCTGAGATACGGCGTCAACTAACTTCAAAACCCCCTCTGAAGGCGAGCGCTTTTTTACCTCTGCTATAACCCTAGTCTTTGGCTTTGAAAAGATAGCATCAGCGCCGATTGGGGGCGGTAAATCAAACGCCTTTAACCTTAGGTTTTTTATCTTAGAGCTATCAAAATCCAGATTTTTTAGCTTCTTGTTAACAATTTCGTCAAGCAGGAAAGACTCTCCTATAGGTCTTGCCTGTTTTTTCGTAAATTGCTTCGACGTTTATGCCGCTCTTGCTTAGATTTTCAAAGACCTCTTGGGCTTTTGATTTACCCCTTACTGCAAGAACGACGCCGCAATGGGGGTCTATGGCGTTTGGGATAGGAAGTAGCTTATACTTACCGCCGAGCAGCTTTTCAGCCTTTAAGCCATCCGAAATTGCGCTAAAGGTAATAAAATGGTCTGGTTTTTTAATAAAAGGGTTAATAGCTATCAAGACTTGCCTTACATGTAGCTTTACGCCAAGCGCGTGGAATTTTATCCAATAAATTAGAGAAGAATTCTTTGAGTTTGGGGATTTTTTAATGGTTGCTATTATTTTGCCATTTTCTTTCTTTATTTCAAGAAGCTCGTTGCCAGATTGGGCACACCAAGAATGCACGTCTCTATCAAATCCCGGGTCTGTAGAGATAACCTGAAGCACTTCGCCTTCGTTCATGTGTCTTAGCTTTTCAGAGGTCATTACAATAGGCAACGGGCACATAAGACCGCTTAAATCAAGCGTCTTTTTCATGGCCTTACCTCACACCACGAGCCTAAAGTCCTTCGGGTCTTCTAAGTATAAAGATAAGTACTTAGCTGCGCGCCTGCAAAGCTCTAATAGCTCCCTATCGCGCATCTGAAGCTCGCTATCAAAAAAGAATACCACATTGATATGCCCCTTTGGGAGCTTAACCGAGAGCTTTATCATGTGCTCTTGGGGACGCACTTCTTCCTGAGTTAATAATATCCCCTTCAAACTCAAGCGCTTTGCCACAGCTTTTAAATATTCATCCAAGGACGGATGGGTAAGGGCTTGCTCTAACAACCACTCGTTTAGCTTAGAAAACTCTAACTCAGAGCGGAGCTCTTCATGCTCTGCAACGAGGTCTCTATAGGCACGCCTAAGGCTCATAAAGTATCTCCTATCCCTTAAGGCAAAGCCAATAAGCTGGGGCTGAAGCGAAGCTATTAAAAGCCCAAGAGCTAAGGGTAAATAAACCGCGCCTTCGGCGCGAATAAGAAAAAAACAAAGCGTTAAAAAAGCGACTGAGGTAGGTAAAAATCTTTTGTTAGAGTAAAACAAAACCGGCATAAGCAGTGCAAAAACAGCCTCCCTTAGGTTAGAGAGAGCAACCATTGGTATCAAAAAGATGGTATCTGCGTAAGGCTTTATTCGCCTTAGCCTACCGGGATAGATATATACAAAAACTGCAAAAGACACATACGCTAAGGTCAAAGCAAGCATAAGCGAGCGCTCTGGACCGCTGTAGCTTGCGAGGAAAAACATGCTTATGAGCGCCCTTGCGCTCAGGAAAATCATATTTTGGTCTTTAAACATTACTCGACTTCTACTCTTTTTGCACCGCCAGACTTTGAATCCGGGGGGTTTTCTATCCTTTGGATTTTGTAGTCAACTATGGCTTTGAGGATTTTATAAAACGATAGTTCTATGTTTTTGAGGTTTTGCTTAATTTCTTTTATGACCTCTTCCGGCATTTCAGGGCAGTTTTTCTCTTGCATATAGAAATTTTATCCCCAGAGAGATGTCAATCAACAATCTCTACTGACTCTTGCTCGAAGCTATCGCCAATAAGTTCCCAACTTTTGTAAGATTCGACCCTTCCTGA
>JANWVD010000046.1:0-6378 GCA_025057715.1 Aquificaceae bacterium
TAGGGTAGAAATTGTAAAAGTGGTTGGAGGCGGATAAGATGGAAGATTACCTTGAGATAGCAAACAGACGCTTTAGCTCAAGGCTTATGATAGGCTCTGGGAAGTTTAAGAGCTTTCAGCAAACCAAGGAGGTTTTGGAAGCAAGCGGGGCTGAAATTATAACCGTTGCGGTAAGGAGGGTAAATATCACCGAAAAGGACAAGGAAAACCTTCTTGATTACATAGACCCTAAAGTTTATCAAATTCTTCCCAATACGGCAGGATGTTATAGCGCAAAGGAAGCTATTAATACCGCCATGCTTGCAAGGGAGGCTACTGGGATAAACTGGATAAAGCTCGAGGTCATAGGCGACCAAAAGACCCTGCTTCCGGATATGGAGCAAACCCTTGAGGCTGCCAAAATCCTCGTAAAAGAAGACTTTGTGGTTTTGCCCTACATTTTCGACGACCCAATCTATGCCAAGAAGTTCGAGGATGTTGGATGCGCTGCGGTTATGCCGCTTGCTGCGCCGATTGGTTCTGGTCTTGGCTTGCAAAACCCTTATAACCTAATCTTTATTAAAGAAGCCGTTAGCATTCCAGTAATTGTGGATGCCGGGATTGGCTCTGCGGGGGATATTCCGCAGGTTATGGAGCTTGGCGTTGACGGGATTTTAACAAACACCGCCCTCGCAGAAGCAAAAGACCCAATTATGATGGCAAAGGCTATGAAGCACGCAACCATAGCAGGCAGACTTTCATACCTTGCCGGAAGGATGCCAAAGCGCACCTACGCAGTTCCATCTTCGCCCCTAAAGGGCATTCCATACAAAAACTAGTGCAGGTTGCAGTTATAGGGGCTGGCTTAAGCGGGCTTTTGGTTTCTCACGAGCTGAAAAAGCTCGGTCTATCCCCCGTAGTTTTTGAAAAAGAGCCAGAAATCCCAAGTAAAACCCTAATCATTCCGCTCTTTGACGAAGTTAAGGCTTTAGCTAAAGAACTCTCTACTGAAATTCCCCCCTTAAAAGAGCAGAGAAGATGCATCTATAAAGGTGGGAGATTGCTTAGCTTTAGAGCATCTGTTTTTAGCTTGCTAACTTCTGGCATCTTCTCTCTTTCAGAACTCTTTTCTATCCTGAAAGAGCCCTTTATTAAGCCAATCAAAGACGATGAAAGCGTCGCAAACTTCGTAAAAAGGAGGTTTGATAGTAAAATCCTCGAGAGTTTTGTAGAGCCTTTGATTTTAGAGCTGTGTCTCGGGGATGTAGAGAGCCTGTCTTTAAAATTCGCCGTCAGGCGAGTTTATGAAATAGAAAAAACATCCTCAAGCGTTGTAAAGGGGGTTTTAGGAGGTAATTTAAAACTCCCGGAGCTTGGCTTTTCTAAAGACGGAGGTCTTATTAAGAGTCTTTTAAGGGGCTTATCTGTAAAGTTTGAGAATGTGGTCCTAAGAGTTCGCAAAAAGGATGGCGAATTTATCTTGGAAGCCAAGGACGGCAAGCACAAGTTTAGCTCCGTTGTCGTTTGCACCCCTGCTTGGGCCTCTGCTTACATGCTAAGAGACCTCTCCTGGAGCGCTTGCGAAGTGCTTGAAAGCGTTTTTTACGCTCCTTTTGTCTTAGTTAGGGCAACTTTAAAGCTTGGTATCCCCTGTCATAGCGTGCTTTTTCCGTCCTCTTCTGGTTTTCGCATAAAGCGGATTTCCGTATCTGACTTTGAGGATGGGGTGATTTACTTAGGCGGCGCGAAAGAAGGGGAGATTCTTGACCTAAGCGATAATGAGATTATCACGCTTTTAAAATCAGAACTACTACGTATCTTTGGCGCAAACGAGATTAAAATCCTTGCCATAGAGCGATACAAAAGAGCGATACCGCAATTTAACTTAGGTTATGATAAGGTTCTTGAGATAGTTAGCGCTTTAGAGAGCGAAAATCCCGGGCTTTTTATTGGTTCAAGGTTTGTCTTTGGTCCTTCTATTTTAGATTCTATCGCGGGGGCTAAGGAAATAGCGAAAAGGGTTTTTGCTTACTTAAATAAATAAAGCCCCGTATATAATTCCAATAAAGATTCTGTATAAACCAAACAGACTAAGGGCATTTTTTTTGGCGAAAAATAGCATTAGCTTAATTCCTAAAATTGAGAAGATAAACGAAGATGTAAAGCCAGCTATAAGGATTTGCCAATGTACGCTTTCGAGTGCTTCTGTAGTCTTTAGCGTATCGTAAATCGTTGCCGAAATGACCGTTGGGACTGCCAATAGGAACGAAAATTCCGCAGACTCTCGCCTGCTAAGACCTAAAATAAGCCCGCCTGCAAAGGCTGCCCCAGAGCGAGAAACCCCCGGCACAAAGGCCGCGCTTTGGAAAATTCCGATTAAAAAAGCGTCTTTTGGCTTTATTCTTCTACCCTCCTCAGACTTATATCGGTCTAAAAAAATTAGTAAAATCCCGCCTAAGATTGAGCTTAAAACCACAATTATGTCATTGCCAATAAGATAGCCCTTTATGGGTCTATAGAGCAAAAACCCAATAACCGCCGTTGGCAAAAAGCCTAAGATAAGAAGGTGGATATTAATTAAGAGCCTTCGCCAATATAGAATTGCGACAGTGAGTATTGCACCGCTTTGGATGCTAATTTCGAAGGTTTTTAAAAACTCCGTGTGGCTTAGCCCAAGTAAGTGAGAGGCAAGTATTAAGTGTCCCGTTGAGGATATTGGTAAAAACTCAGTTAGACCCTCTAAAAGACCTAAGACAACAGCATGCTTTAGCTCTAACTCAGGCTTCAAAGCTCAATTAGCATCTTTTGCGCAACTTGGCTTGCGACCTCTTTTCCAACGAGCTTTTCAGCCAGCTTTAGCGAAAACTCAAGCGCAGTGCCTGGACCTTGACTTGTGATGATGTTCCCGTCTTCTACGACCTTCTCTTCTTTGATAACCGTTGCAGACTTAATCTCGTCTATGAGAGCTGGATAGAGGGTGATTCTTTTGCCCTCTGTGAGCTTAAAGCTCTCAAGCGCAGTCGGTCCTGCGCATATTGCGCCTATGTAAGCGCCCCTTTTTTCCATCTTCTCTAAGAGTTCTTTGGCTCTTTGGTCGCTCTTTATGCGCTCAACCCCGCCTGAGCCGCCTGGTATTATGACCATCTTAAGCTCGTCTGGGTTTAGCTCGTCTATGCTTACATCTGGGACAATTTTGAGATTTCTTGCGCTTGCTACAGGCTCTTTTGAAAGCCCTGCAATTAGCACCTCAACCCCTGCTCTTCTAAGAATGTCTATCGGTGCTACTGCCTCTATCTCTTCATAGCCATCTGCCAATATGATTGCGACCTTTTCCATGCTAATTTACCTCCTACCTTAGGCTTGATTTTATAAACTCAAGCACTTTAACTGGGTCTGAGTTTGGGTCAACCCCTCTATAGATTTTAGCAACTCTCATGTCAGGTGCTATCACAATCGTGTCTCTTGAACAAAAGCCCATCAAGACCCTCACCCCGTAGGCTTTCGCAACCTCACCCTTTGGGTCTGAGAGAAGGTTGACCTTTAGCGAATACTTTTGGGAGAATTTTTTGATGCTTTCGACGCTGTCTGTGCTTACCCCAAAAACTACGGCGTTGTAACTATCAAACTCCTTTATTAGTTTTGAGTATTCTTTGGCTTGAGCTGTGCATCCTGGGGTGTCCGCTTTTGGATAAAAATAAAGAACCACCCACTTGCCGGCTAAGTCCGCAAGGGTGACCTTCTTACCGTCTTGGTTAAGAAGCGAAAACATATAAGCTGGCATACCCTCGTTAATGGTTGCTACTGACATACCTATCAAGCCAAACAAAGCAGATAGAAAACTTTTCATAGAGAATAGTTTAAGCGCCCAGATAAACCACCCAAGTTAGATTTATGAGTTTTTACTAAAGAACAAAGACAGAGCTCCTGAGAGGGAAGAATTTAGCCAAGAGCCTCAAGCCTTTATAATATTCTTAAATTCTTAGTAAAGGAGGTGCAATATGCAAGCCCCTGACCTTGTGATAATACTGCTAACTGGCAAGGAAAATCCAAAGAGGTTGCCGTCTGCTTTCTTCCTCGCTTCCACTGCAGCTGCAGAGGATATGAAAGTCGTAGTTTACTTCACCGGTCCTTCAACGGAGCTACTCAAGAAAGGAGTTGCAGACGAGATTTACCCAATGGAGGGCGGTCAACCACTCTCTTACTTTATCAAGCTCGCTCAAGACAACGGCGTTCAGATGATTGCCTGCAAGCAATCCCTGGATTTAAATGGCATGTGCGAAACTGACCTTGGCTACTCCTTCCCGGTTATGAGCCCAACGCAAGCTCTTCCTTCGCTCTCTGGCGCTGGCAAGGTCTTAACTTGGTAAGAGCCTAATACAGGCTTTAATAACCTCCTTTGGTTCTATCTCAAGGCAGGCGAGGTCACCTCGCTTGCAACTTCCTTTGCCATGCAAATCGCAAGGCTGACAATCAAGCCCCTTAATCAAAACTTCCCCCTCGCTTGAGCTAACACCAAAGCCTAAGGTCGGATGCGTTGCGCCAAATATCTGAACTACCTTTGTGCCAACCGCTCTTGCAATGTGAACTGGCGCAGAGTCATTGCCTACTAAGAGCTTAGCGCCGGCAATTAGTGCCGGCAACTCTCTTAAGCTAACCTTGCCGCATAGATTTAAGCTCTTATCGCAGCTGCAGTTATCTTCCTCACTTCCGACTAAAACTACCTTATACCCCATTGAGCTAAGCTCTTTGCAAACCTCGTTAAAGTAAGGGTAGCGCTTTTTGTAATACCTTGCCCCGGGCGCTATGCAAATATAGTCCCCCCCAACGAGATTTTTAAACTTTTCTAAGAGCTCTTTATCAACCCCAAGGTTTAACCTCCCCTCTCTTTCGCCGATGGTTTTTAAGTAAGCCTCTAATACGCTATAGCTTTTTCTAAAGAGCTTAAACCTTATGGCAAGGCGTCTTCTAATTGAGTGCTTTTTAATAACCTTCCACTTCCCACCTAATAGAAGTCTAAGAGCGATTGTTTTTGGGTTTTTTTGAAGGTCAACATATAGGTCATAGCCTTTAATTGAGCTCAAAATCTTCTTTGAAAAGAGCTCTTTTTTGCTAACTTGAATAAGATTTACCCTTTCATCGTAATAAAAAACTTCCCCATTTGGATAAAGCGTTAAAAGACTTACCTTAAAGCCCCTTTTAATAAGGGGCTCAATTAAGCAAGAGGTTAAAACAACATCCCCGAGAGAGGATAGCCTTATGACCAAAGCCCTTTTATCCACCGCTAAATGGCGGAAGGATGGCTATTCTCTCTTCGCCTGACAGCTCAAAATCGTCGCTAACTAACTCAAAATTAACGGCAAAGCGAGAAATCTTTAAAACCTCGGCTGCGCTTTCGTAGCGCTTAATTAAGAGCTCTCTTAGGTCTTTTACCTTTCCGCTAAATTCTATCTCCTCGGATTTTTTGCCAGTGAGCTCTCTAAGGGATGCAAAGTAAACAAGCTCTAACATAATATAATAACTTTAACAAAATGAAAAACTTTGGTCTAATGTCAAGGGTTAGCAAGCTGCCAAAGTATGTCTTTGCCATGGTCAATGAGCAAAAGATGAAGCTAAGAAGGGAGGGCGAAGACATTGTTGACCTTGGGATGGGCAATCCAGACCTTCCACCAGCTAAGCACATCGTGGAAAAGCTATGCGAGGTTGCAAGGCGGGATAATGTCCATGGATATTCTGCCTCCAGAGGGATACCAAGGGTTAGAAAAGCCATCTGCGACTTTTACGAAAGAAGATACGGGGTTTATCTAAATTCGGAGACCGAGGCTATACTCACAATTGGCGCAAAGGAAGGATATTCCCACCTTATGCTCGCCCTTTTAGAGCCCGGGGATACAATTCTTGTTTCAAACCCAACCTATCCCATACACTACTATGCACCAATTATAGCCGGCGGGGATGCAATATCAGTCCCCCTTGGGCAAAGCTCCCCCGAAGAGGAATTTTTAAGAAACATAAACGACGCCCTTCGGGCGTCATTTAAAAAGCCAAAAGCTGTCGTTTTGAGCTTTCCTCACAATCCTACCACTGCCTGCGTTAGCTTGGAGTTTTTTAAAGAGATAGTAAAGATTGCAAAAAGGGAGGAAGTGTTTTTAATACACGACTTTGCCTACGCAGACCTTGGGTTTGATGGATATACCCCTCCCAGCATCTTGCAAGTTGAAGGGGCAAAGGAGGTTGCGGTAGAGCTCTATTCTATGTCCAAGGGCTTTTCCATGGCTGGCTGGAGGGTGGCTTTTTTAGTCGGAAACGAGTATCTTATTAAAAACCTTGCTCATCTTAAGAGCTATTTAGACTACGGGGTTTTTACCCCCATTCAGGTAGCTTCAGTTATTGCTCTTGATA
>JANWVD010000046.1:6388-6719 GCA_025057715.1 Aquificaceae bacterium
AAGTAGTCGAGCAAGCAAGGGATATCTATCAAAAAAGAAGGGACGTTTTGGTAGAGGGGCTTTTAAGGATTGGCTGGCAGGTTTCAAAGCCACAAGGCGGGATGTTCCTTTGGGCAAAGATTCCAGAGTGGGTTTTGATGAATTCGCTGGATTTTGCCATGTTTTTGCTAAATGAGGCAAAGGTGGTTGTTTCCCCAGGTATTGGCTTTGGCGAATACGGCGAGGGTTATGTCAGATTTGCCTTGGTTGAAAACGAGCAAAGGATAAGGCAGGCAGTAAGAGGCATTAAAAAAGCATTTGAAAAGCTTGCTCAGCGCGTATGACCCTCGTT
>JANWVD010000047.1 GCA_025057715.1 Aquificaceae bacterium
CTCTATCTGTATTAGGTTTGTAGTTTAATACGTTAATCTCCTGACACGAATTTTCGGAAATTAGTCTTAAACCCCTGTAAGACTTACCTTCAATGTAGTAAAGATAATCTTCGTAGTCCCAGCTTTTTATCAGTGCAAGGGCAGTTAGCTTCTTCTCGTAGATACTACTTATAAATTGGTCAAAATTAACATGACCTAAGTCTACATCGCTAATTATCGTGGTTCTTGGCATAGCGTTTTGCCAAAGCGGTTTTGACAATTTTTGAGAAGGTCTCTCTTACGCCCTGCCCTTGAGTAGCTATGGCAAGCACGTATTCCGTTCCCCATGGATTAAACCTGGATTCTAATTCATCTACGCTCATCGCATTTGGCAAATCACGCTTGTTATATTGAACAACGACTGGGAGGTTAAATAGGTCTTCACCGCGCTCTTTTAAAACTGCGGCAGTTTCTCTTAAGACTAAAAAGTTCGCTCTTTCGCGTTCTGAATCGCTATCGACGACGAAAACAAGACCGTCAACGTCTTTCATAATCACCTTTCTTAGAGAATGCAAACGAAACTGTCCGGGCGTCGTCATTACCTTTACGTCTAACTGAATACCTTCAATGTCCATTTGGGTTAAAAATAGGTCCATGAATAGAGTTCTTTGTTCGTCTGTTTGCATTGAAACTAACTCACCTTTTACGAGGTTTTGAGCTTTTAACATCTTATAAAGGACTTTGATGTTTGTGCTTTTACCAGCTAAGCTCGAGCCAAAGTAAACGATTTTTAGCTTCATTTTCTCCCTCCGAGTATTTGATTGAGGCGTTCCTCCAAAGTTTTCGCGTCTATTTTTAAAACTTTAACCGGCACGAGTTTAAAGTTCCTTAAAAGCCTTGAGAGTTCTTCTGTGGATTCTTTAATAAAGAGTCTCGTTGTTCCAAGAGAGGTGCCCTTTTTTATCAAAACGCCTAACAAAAAGCGAGGCGGAATCGCTCTTATTATTACATCCATGTTTCTGCTTTCGTATTGTAATATTTCCAAGTCTTCTAACGAGAGGATTTTGCCCATTTCTACTGCAGCACCAAAAACGCCACTTATTAAACTTGCTATGAATTCTCCTTTGAAATCTTCTGGAGGCTTTTTTCCGTCCACGGCGATTATCCTACCAGCATCGTCTGTTAAAACAACGAGCTCTGCTTGGGTGCGCTGGGATAACTTTTTGATAGAGGAGCTGAGCCCTGCCGCGATGTCTCGGTCAATTTCGTATTCTACGAGGTCTAATTCCATACTTTTTTAATTATAGATATTAATTGCTCTAATGTCTTTAAAATTCTTTATAGTGCCTATAAACGGGCGAAGCCCGGTTTTATTATTTCTCTATGCGCGGTGTTTTATTGGCGGTGGGGACTTTACTCGCCCAAGAGGGGACCTTTCATCTAATGGGAACATACGCAGTTATAGAGCTCCCAGAGGGTAAAACCTACGAGGCTTATAGAATCATGAAGGGGGTTGAGGAGCTCTTATCTGACTATATTCCGGAGTCTGATATATCAAGAGTCAACAAAAGCTCCGGGCAGTGTGTCAAAGTCTCTGAGCTTACTTCAAAAGCCGTGAGTAAGGCGCTATTTGTAAGTAATTTAACAAATGGGAGCTTTGACCCAACCGTTGGGAGCTGGAGCATAAACTTTAGACGGCTTGGCTCTATAAACGAGGATGAGGCTTTAAAGCTCATTGATTTTAAAAAGGTTCGTCTAAGCTCGGGCTTTGTCTGTCTTGAAAAGGGTATGGCATTGGACCTTGGTGGCATTGGTAAGGGCTTTGCCATTGAGGAGCTTTACGAGATGATAAAAACACCCTGGGGCTTTGTGTCAATAGCTGGGGATTTAAAGGTCTGGGGTCATCAAAGAGAGCTCGGGGTTTTTAACCCACTAACTGGTGGACTTTTGGCAAAAGGAAAAAACGTCAAAGACCTATGTATGTCAACGGGGAGTAATTTCTTAAGGAGGCATATCCTCGGGAAAGAAAATAGCGTTTTACAAGTCACAGTTGTTGGCAAAGATTGTGCAATCGTTGATGCGATTGAGACCGCCCTTGTTGCCATGAGCGACTCAGAAAGGGATAGGTTTCTAAGTCAAAATAGGGATATAGGTGTATTAGTACTTCTCAGAGATGGTTCTGTTTTTGTTAATAGGGTCTTTTTGGAGTATTTTTCAGGACTTTCTATCTTTCCCAACGACCAAAGAAGCCAGGATTGAAACTATCACTGCGCTAACAATCACACTTAAAGACACAAGCACCGGGATTTTATAAAATCCCGCCATTAGCATCTTTAGACCTATAAAACCGAGGATGAACGAAAGCCCATAGTGCAAGTATCTAAAGAGCGATAAGACCCCGCTTGTTGCAAAATACAAAGAGCGAAGACCAAGTATGGCAAAGATGTTTGAGGTATAAACTACAAACTGGTCTTTTGATATTGCCAAGATTGCCGGGACTGAGTCTATTGCAAACATGATGTCAGAGAGCTCTACGAATATCAGCGCCAAGAAAAGTGGGGTGATGTGAGTCTTTTGGTCTATTTTTGTGAAGAATTTATCGCCGTCGTAATCATTAGAGACTTTGAAAAACTTCTTGGTTATTTTCATCACGATTGATTTTTCTGGCTCGAACTTTTTCTCCTCAGTAGTTAAGAGTTTGACTGCTGAGATTATTAGAATTATTCCGAAGATGTATGTAATCCAATGAAACTTTTGAACCAACTCAAGCCCTGCGAAGATAAATATTCCTCTAAAAACAATAGCCCCAAGCACGCCGTAAAATAGAACCTTATGCTTTAGCTCTTCTGGCACTTGAAAGTAGGAAAAGATAAGCACAAAGACGAATATGTTGTCTATGCTTAGTGATTTTTCAAGCAAATAGCCCGTGAGGTATTCAATGCCAGCCGTATTTCCTTTGCTTAAAAATACATATACCCCAAACCCAAGCCCAAGACCAATCCAAAAAAAGGAAAGAAGGAGCGCCTCTTTTAAAGATACCTTGTGCGGGTTTCTATGAAATACAAATAGGTCAAGAAAAAGGGAAACAAAAACCGCTATTGCAAATACTATCCAGCCTATTTCCATATACTAAAGACTTTTCTTAATAAAATCGATGACCTCTACTGGAAGGGGGTCTTTTTTGTATAGACCAGCTAAGTAATAGCTTATCCAATCACCGAGATACGTAAGGTAGAGAAGCCTTTCATAAATGCTTGTGCCCTTACCTGCCAGCAGCCTTGGCATGATTCCCTTTTCCTGAAGGAGCGATTGAGTTATTTTAACACGCTTTATTACGCGCGGATGGTCTTGAGGGTCATAAAGCACGCAGAAGGCCAAGTTTCCCAAGAGCTCTTGGTTTTCGAGCCCTACTACCTCGTTGTGGTGCATCTCAGGAAGAATTGCGTGATAGCATAGGGTTTTGCTATTTTCATTATGCTGAGTTCTCCAGCGCAAGGCGACTGGCTCGGTTATTGGGGTTGCGTAAATAATGGGGATATAGTTTAAATGAGAATGGGCAATAACCTTTGCTTGCTCTTTTATCTCGCTTTTATGCTTTTCTAAGGCGTCTTTAATGAGTGCTATTTCAGAATGCATATCAAACAAAGACATGAGAGCAGATAGCATAAACCCGAGCGCAAACCTTGGTGGATACCCCTCTGGCAACATGATGTGAGTGAGGGAGTTTTGCGAGGCTAAGTTATAGAGCTCCCCGCCAGAGCTTATGCAGATTGGCTTAATACCCCTCTTTAGGGCTTCTTTTAGGACTGAGATTGTCTCTTCCGTATTACCGCTATAGCTTGTGCAAATAACAAGCCAACCTTCTTGGATATAGGCTGGGAGGGTATATCCTTTGAGGGATAAAACCGGGATTTCGAGCTCTGAACGCTCTAAAAATACCTTCATAAAATCGCCGACGATGCCGGAACCACCCATGCCACATAGCGCAATCCCCTTGAAAGATTGAGGGTCAATGGCTTCGCAGCTATAGCTTTTTATGTCCATCGGAAAGCGCTCTAACATGTCGCTCGCTTGCATATCTCACCCTCCTGAATCTTGATTATCCGATAAAAGATTAGCTTCGTCAACCCCCAAAGGAAAGCCAGGCTGTTTTTGATTTTACTCTAAATCCTATGGCTCTTTTGTCTGATGGTTTTTCGCAAACTATTTTAAAATCGCCGTCCTTTGTTGCAGGCTTGCCTATCTCGAGGCTTAAATAAAGGCAAGTGCTTTTAACATCCTCGCATTGACAAGAAAATGTTTTATTAGCCATTATAAGCTTAAGAGAACTTGCAACGCTTTTTGGTGAATCACCGCGAGATAGCATAAAGTTAGAATAAATTCCGGAATAAATCAGCTTTAAAGCGACGGTTAATATCAAAACCGAATAAAAAACCCTTTCAAAAACCCTATCTTGCATTGCATTGCTCACTGATTTTGCAAAAGCAACCGCGAGGAAGGCAAAAACGGGCATGACATACCGCCCCTCTGCATCTGAAAAGATGTATGGCAAATAGCAAACAAGCCCAATGAGCAGCGGCTCAAGGCCGACCTTGCCCGACCTACTTAGAGCAAAGAGAGCAAGAGCGCTCGCTGGCAACATATCCTTAAAATTCTCAAGCAAAAATAGCCAAGAGCCGCCTTTTGAAACCCTGCCAAAGCTCTCTTCTAATAACCTTTGTGCATGCAAGATTGGCTCCTTGGTTAGTAAGACCCAAAGCCCAAGAGTCATAAGCGAAAACCCCGTAATTACAAGACTTTTCTTGAAAGCCTGCGAAAGCCCTTGGCGCATAGCCAATACTAAAAAAGCCCCTGGGATAAAGCTAAGTGCGGCAAGACCCTTGAGCATCATAGCAAAAGCAAAGAAGAGATTGACAAAGAACGCGCGCTTTCGCGCGCAGGATAATAAAACCCCCAAAACCACCGCCATGGTAAAAACCATATCAATTTCAGCCAGCGAGGAATAAAAAAACAAAATACTCCCAGAGCTTGAAAAGAGAATGCCGGCAATTAGTCCAGCTTTATAATCAGACCAGTAGTTTTTGGCATAAATTATGACCGCTAATGTGCAAACCCAGAAGGCAATTACGCTGATTATTCTCATCTGGAACTCACCAAAGCCGAAGGTATTTCCCATAAGCGATAATAACCAAGGAAACATCGGGGGCTTATTTAGGTATTTTTCGCCAAAAAGCGTCGGTCTTATGAAGTTTTCTTTATTTAATTCAAAAGCCAATAAAACCCGAAGCGATTCTTCGTTTACAAAGTATAAAGACCCAAGGAATGCCAGCGGGGATATCAAAATCAAGACCAAAATCAGAATCATCTAAGTTATCATATTTCTACAATGTCATACAAGGTTGCTATAGTAGGAGCAACGGGAGAGGTAGGTAGGGCGTTTCTTAAAGTGCTTGAGGAGCGAAACTTCCCAATTAGCGAACTTTACCTTTTTGCCTCGGAGCGCTCAGAAGGGAAGACCCTTACATTCAAAGGCGAAAGCCTAAAGGTCCAGCAGCTACCAAGCAATCCGCCGGCGGTTGATATAGCATTATTTTCCGCAGGTAATAGCGTAAGTAAAGAGTTTGCGCCGCTTTTTGTGCGCGAAGGCGCTATCGTGATAGATAACTCTTCTGCCTTTCGTCTATCCCCGGATGTTCCGCTCGTTGTCCCAGAGGTAAACCCCGACGATGTAAAAGAGCATATGGGTATTATCGCAAATCCTAATTGCTCCACCATCCAGATGGTTGTTGCGCTTTGGCCTATTTACAAAAAGGTTGGCATAAAGGCCATTGTTGTTAGCACCTACCAATCAGTCTCTGGCGCTGGGTCAGAGGCTATAGAGGAATTAAAGCGCCAAACCGGGGAACTTCTCCAAAATAGGGAAATAACCAAAAGCGTCTTTCCCCGCAGGATTGCCATGAACGTATTCCCGCAGGTTGACAGCTTTGACGAAAATCTCTATACGCGCGAAGAGCTGAAGATGCTCTTTGAAACCCGAAAAATCTTCCACGACCCAAACATAAGGGTTAGCGCGACTTGTGTTAGAGTCCCCGTGTTTTACGGTCATTCGGAAGCCATAAACATCCATCTTGGAGATAACCTCTCACCAAATGACGCAAAAGAACTCTTATCTAAAGCCCCATCGGTGATTGTAGCAGATGCCTTAGATTATCCAACTCCGATAGACGTTGCGGGTAAGGACGAGGTCTTCGTAGGTCGCATCCGCAGGGATATGGTCTTTGACCCAGGTCTTAGCATGTGGGTTGTCGCGGACAACATAAGAAAAGGCGCAGCAACAAACGCCGTTCAGATAGCAGAGCTCTTGCATAGTCTTGCGCTCGTTTGATGCTAAAAGTTAGGTCTTTTGTCATACAGGAGCTCTTAAAGCACGCAGAGAATGGTTATCCAGAAGAGGTTTGTGGGCTTTTAGTTGGTCTATCCGAAGGGCATATCAGGTTTGCCCTTGGGCTTTATCAAACTCAAAACCTTGCAAAGGATAGATTACGCGATAGATACGAAATTGACCCGAAAGATTACCTAAGCATTGAGCAAAAGGCAAGAGAGCTCGGTCTTGACATTATAGGCGTTTATCATTCACATCCAGACCATCCTGATAGTCCTTCTAAGTATGACTTAGAGCGTGCCTTTGAGGGCTTT
>JANWVD010000048.1 GCA_025057715.1 Aquificaceae bacterium
AACAGAGTAACGGTAAATAGCATCATGCTTCCTTGCTGCGCAAGTATAAAGCCTCTTATGCCAGATATCAAAATAGTCGCAAGAGCCGAAGATAGCGCCAAATCAAACCAAGATAACTACACTCTTTTAATAGCAGAGCATATAGCCTCTCAAAGCGGTGGCTACTTTTGCCTTGCAGGGACATGCGTCTTTTGGGATAACTACTCTATTAGTCTCTATGACAACCTTCCATTTTCACTCCAGATGCTAATTCATCATCCACCCCTAAGAGAGTCCAAGACCGTGAGGTTAGACCTCTAACCTAAAGCAAAAAAGCTAAAATTAGCGCATAGAGCAAAGGTAGGCAAAGGTTCTAATATGCATTCTCTTTAAGCTTAAGCGCAAAAGTGGCGCTAGCTATGGCAAGGTAATTGACAATATAGAAAAAGATAGCCACTGATAGAGGTATTGTAATAATCAAAATTATCAAAAGCAAAGCTAATAAACCAAGCATGCTGACAATTAAAAACCACATCATACCGAGCTTGAAGTATTCGCCGCTAAATGCGTTTTTAAATCCCTTAGGGACAAGAAAGGGATATAAGCCAGCAAAAAACCCGCTTGATAGACTAAGACCGCCAGAAATTGCTTTTGCAAACATAAGAGGGACTACATAGAAGTAATAAGCGACAAAGAAAAGAGCAACTATTACTCCAAACAAAATACCAATAACGCCAAAGACGCCTATGGCTGCAAGAGCCCCCTCTTCGCTGCGAATTCCTTGACCAAGAGCAAAAATAAGACCAGTTCCCCCAAATACCAAAATGAGTATCAAAATGATTAAGAAAAAAGCTATCAAAAATAAAATAGTAACAATAAAAGAACCAATATACAAGCCAGTAGCTGGGGCAAAATAATTCCACATATCAGAAAAGTTAAGTTTAACATTACCATTTCTATCCTTCATATACGCAGATGATATGCAAAAAACCACGGAATAATGGTAAATCGAGCTGAAAATGCTTCCAAGCACGCCCACAATCGGCAATAATGACAATCCAAGAAACACAACAGAGAACAGAAAATAAAATAAGTAAAACGGTACGTTCTGTTTGAGAATTCTCCAGCTAAGGCTGAAAATGTCACTATCCCCTTTTTTAGAATCGCTTTCAGAGCTTAAAAACACTTTAACCTCAAAAAATGGATATTCTTTTAATTTTTGCGAGAGGTCCCTTGCCTTTTCGGGGGTTAAATTTAAAATTAATGGTTCTCCTTTTTTAAAAGTCTCCTCGCAATTTGGAATGTTAAGTTTGGTTAAAGAAGAAATAATTCCACATCCAGAGTCTGGCTTTACTAAGGATGCATCCTTTAGCCTTATCATAACTATAGCAGATTCACTTTCGTTATTTTGCAATATTTCACAATATAAGAAGGTATTCTTTTCCGTAAAAGAAATCAGCTTTTTGACTTTACTTTCTTCAATGTCTGCTTCAACAAAACCATTTTGTCTTAAATTTTCTTGGCAGTTTTCTATATTGATGCCTAATTTGTCTGATAAAATCTCACAAACGAAGTCAGGGGAAACATTTTTGTCCCTCAAAAAGATTTTCACCTTCATAGCCTCTCACCTCTCTTTGAAAACTTATTATATCATGTGGTATACTAACCAAAATGCATAAGGTTTTGGTTACGGACCCAATATCAAAGCGCGCGCTTGAGCTATTAGAAAAGCAAGAAGATATAGCGCTTACAAATTTACCAGACATCTCATTTGAAGAGCTTATAAAGATAGTCTCAGACTTTGATTGCATTATAACAAGAAGCAGAACACCAGTTAACAAAGAGCTCCTTGAACGTGCAACCTCCCTACGCGTTGTTGGAAGAGCGGGCGTCGGGGTTGATAATGTGGACATAGAATTTGCTACCCTTAGGGGGGTGCTGGTTGTAAACACCCCGGGCGCAAACACCATAGGTGCAACAGAGCTCACGATATCTCACATGCTAAATGTATATAGACAAGCGCATAGGGCTCACCAAAGCCTCCTTGAAGGAAGGTGGGAAAGAAAATACCTAATGGGCAACGAGCTATACGGCAAAAAGCTTGGCATCATAGGACTTGGAAACATTGGCTCGCAAGTGGCAATAAGGGCAAAAGCCTTTGGCATGGATGTTTATGCATATGACCCTTACATACAGGATGAAAAAGCAGAGCGTTTGGGGGTTATAAGAATCTCTTCCCTTGACGAAATGCTAAGGATTGTGGATATTTTAACTATCCACGCACCGCTTACGCACGAAACAAAGAATATGATAACCGAGCGGGAGTTTTCTTTGATGAAAGATGGCGCAGTTTTAATCAACTGCGCAAGAGGTGGAATAGTAAATGATGAAGATTTAATTAACGCCTTAGAGAGTAAAAAACTATCAGGCGTTGGATTGGATGTTTTTTCCATAGAGCCGCCAAGGCAGGAATTTATAGAGAGGATAAAAAAGTTTGAAAATGTCTCGCTTTCCCCGCACATTGGTGCAAATACCTATGAATCACAAGAAAATGTGGGGATAGTAGTAGTCCAGCAGGTCCTAAAAGCCCTAAGAGGTCAAACTCCTGAGTATTTAGTTAATGCACCTTTTCCTGATTTATCCGCTTTGAGCATTGCAAAGCCTCATATAGACCTCGCTTATAAGATGGGTAAGTTTTTCCATCAATGGGCTAAGGAAGGACTAAAAGACTTAGAGCTTGAGGTAAAAGGCGAATTTGTAAATTATGCAGACGCTTTAGCCTCTGGTGTGTTATTTGGTCTTTTAGAAGATATGGTAGAGTTTCCCGTAAATTTAATCAATGCAGGATATGTAGCCAAAGACGTGGGAATAAAGCTAAGTTTACACAAGGAAGATAGCCCCGGGGATTACAAAGGTCTCATAAAGCTAAAATCAAAAAGCAAAAATAAGCTCGTTGCTGGCACTGTGCTTGAAGGTCATTTGCTTAGGCTTGTACAAATTGATAGCTACAGGGTTGACCTCGAGCCTGTGGGAACGCTCCTATGCTTTGAAAATAGAGATGTCCCAGGCGTTATAGGGTCAGTTGGCACAATACTTGGCAAAGCTGGTATTAACATAGCAGGATTTCGCTTAGGCAGGCAAAAGCGAGGTGGCATTGCTCTTGGCATTCTCACCCTTGACGAACCAGCGCCGGAAGAGGTGCTAACTGAGCTTAGGAAGCTCCCAAACCTCCTTGAGCTTACGCAGGTTTCAATGTGAGTATATACATCCTTTCCGCACCATCAGGAGCAGGAAAGACAACGGTCAGCAACGAATTTTTAAGTAAGGTCAATACCATAAAACGCGTCATAACAGTCACAACCCGCAAACCGAGGGAAGGTGAGGAAAATAACAAGGATTATATTTTCATAAGCAAAGAAAGTTTCTTGAAAAAAATACAAGAGGGTGCGTTTTTAGAATACGCAGAGGTTTATGGAAACCTATATGGGACACCAAAAGACCAAGTAGAATCAAACGAAAGCCAAGGGATTGATTCTCTATTAGTCATAGATGTGCAAGGCGCGAGGTCAATTAGGAATATATACACTGATTGCATAAGCATCTTCTTACTTCCACCGAGCATTGAGGCGTTGCTTGATAGGATGAAAAAAAGAGGCTCAGAGGACGAAAATCTTGAATTAAGAATAAAAAAGGTCAAAGAAGAAATATGTGCGTTATCAGAATTTGATTATGTAATAGTAAACGATAATATTAAAACATGCGTCGAGGAATTAATCACTATCTACAAAGCCAGCAAGCTAACCACAAAAGAATTTTTAAAAAATCCGAGGGTTGTTGACCCTCAGATGATGTCAATTTTTAAAGCTTAAGCTTAAGGGCATTTAGAGCTATCTGATTGTTGGTCTATTAAGTCAAGGAAAGCCTCAAAAGGTCCCATGTTTTTCATAGCAACGCCCCTTGGTCCTTCGAATTTGAGTCTGTTTGTCATCATTGCCTTCATAGGACCATATGCCTTAGCGCCCATCTCGAGCCATCTTGAAGTTTGGGCATACATCAGAAAATCATCTTTAGAGCGTTGGTCTTTGGCAAAGCCGCCATAAACGCACCTTGCTTTAGAATCTTCGTTCTTTATAGTAAGCTGAATTTGCTTAGAGTTTGGACAATCTTCGCGATACAAGAAAAGCTTACGCTCTGCTATTTGAGACCAGCTTTCGCTTTTACCGAGATTATCAACAAGTTGAGGCGTTTTGTTCCAAGCATCACATAGCATCTTGGCATAAACATCATCCATAAATATGGCATTAGCTTTACCTATGCCAATAACCAACAGAGTTATGACAATAGCTTTTCGCATGTCAACCTCTTGGAAGAAATTATAATCCATAAATCAATGCAAACTCAAAAACTTTTTAATAGGGCTATAAGAAATAATAACTTTCTAACTCTCTTAAAGAGAATAATTCTCATTTGACAAAAATTATAAGTAGGGATAAAATTTAATTTAAGGAGGTAACAGATGGAACAAGCAGTCAACATGCCACGCATTGGGGACGAAGCGCCTTGCTTTGAAGCACAAACCACAATGGGAAACATCAAGTTTCCTGAAGACTTCAAGGGGCAATGGGTGGTCTTCTTCTCTCACCCAGCGGACTTTACGCCAGTTTGCACAACAGAGTTCATGGGCTTTGCAAAGCTCAACGAAGAGTTCAAAAAGCGTAATGTCCAACTCTTGGGTCTAAGCATTGATAGCAACTTCTCTCACATTGCCTGGGTTATGAACATCAAGGAAAAGATGGGCGTTGAAATACCATTCCCGATAATTGCCGATATCGACGCCAAAGTAGCAAGGCTATACGGCATGCTTCACCCAGGGGAAAGCGCAACCGTTACCGTAAGAGCAGTATTCGTCATTGACCCAAACGGCAAAATAAGGGCAATCATATACTACCCACTCACAACCGGAAGAAACATGAGAGAAATCCTAAGGCTCATCGACGCTCTTCAGACAGCTGACAAAAACGGCGTTGCAACGCCCGCCGATTGGGTGCCAAATCCACAAACATGGGAATACACAGAAGAGAACACCAAGGTCATAGTCCCACCGCCAACAACCTACGAAGACGCCGTTAAAAGACTCAGCGAAAACTACGAGTGCAAAGACTGGTATTTTTGCAAAAAGGTGCTTTAGATGTCTTCCTGCGTCCAACCAGACGGAAAGCCAACCCAGCGAGCCATTGAGATGCTAAAGCTAATTAACCAAAAACCCACGATATCAGACCAAGAACTATCAACAATCTTACAAAGACCGCTTTTCCAGATTCGCGCATCCTTAAGGGAACTCGAATCCGCAGGCTTTATCAAAAAGCAAGACGATGGCTTTGACTTAACAAAAAAGGCTAAGGATGTTATTTCCTAAACCCGCCCCCTACGGGGGCGGATTTTTATTTAAGTCTCTCTTTTATGGTGAGCCCTATCTTAGAGGGGTCTCTAATGACAATTGCCCCTGCAGACTCTAAAGCGTTGATTTTTGCCTCTGCTGTGCCTAAGTTTCCTGAGATTATAGCGCCGGCATGTCCCATGCGCCTATTAGGGGGCGCGCTTATGCCAGCTATGTAGGCAAAGACGGGCTTTTTAACATGGTTTTTGATGTAAGCTGCAGCTCTTTCTTCCTCCGCACCACCAATCTCGCCAATTAGCAATATCGCCTCGGTTTGGTTATCTTCGTTAAACATTCTTACAACATCCTCGTGGGAAAGCCCGTGAATAGGGTCCCCGCCAATTCCGACCGCAGTTGATTGTCCTATGTTAAGAAGACTTAGCTGATGCGCAGCCTCGTATGTCAAGGTCCCGCTTCTTGAGACAATACCGACATTTCCGGGTTTAAAGACATGCCCCGGCATTATGCCAACCTTTGCCTCGCCGGGGGTAATAAGCCCTGGACAGTTAGGTCCTATCAAAATAGCGTCTTGATAGTCCGAAAGCAGCTTCCTTTTGACAAGTAGCATATCCCTAACAGGGATGCCCTCTGTGATGCAAACCACAAGCTTTATCCCAGCATCAAGGGCTTCTAAAATCGCGTCTGAGGCAAAGGGCGCAGGCACAAATATGAGAGAGCAGTTAGCCCCGGTTTGCTCTTTGGCCTCTGCGACGCTATTAAAGATTGGAATCCCGTCAAGGGTTTGACCACCCTTGCCGGGTGTTACACCAGCAACAACTAAAGTGCCATAGGCTTTGCACTGAAGTGCATGAAAAGAGCCTTCCTTGCCGGTAATGCCCTGAACGAGCACCCTTGTTTCCTTATTAACCAAAATTGACATCAAACACCTCCTTAACTTGCGAGATTGTATAATAACCTGAATGAATCTATATGAATACGAAGCTTATGAGAAAGTATTAAAGAGGTTTAATGTCCCCACGCTTAGGTATTTATTTGCAGACCACCTAAGCGACGATGTTGTTGACTTTTTAAACCAGCTTGGCCAATGCGTCATTAAGTCGCAGGTCCTTGTTGGCAAGCGCGGCAAAGCAGGGGCTGTGAAGCTTTGCACCTCCCCGGAGGATGCCATAGAGACCTTTAACGCGCTTATTAACTTCCCCGTCTATGGGGAATTGCCCGCCGGGCTTTTGATAGTAGAAAAAGCA
>JANWVD010000049.1 GCA_025057715.1 Aquificaceae bacterium
CAGAAAGATAGTAAATTAAGGGTAATAACTCCTTTTCTTGTATGCAAAGGTCTAAGTTATAATCTCGCAGGAAGTTTTCTATACGCTCTGGCTTTTTATATACGAACCTTAAAAGACTCTTGTGGCTTACTCGAACGTAGGCATTATCAGAAAATGCATCCTCGCACATGTTTGTGCTGAGTCGCAAGTTTGCCTGAATGGTTATTTTTGCAAACTCCTTTCTACCGCTTGGTTTAATGGGAATTTCAATCCAGCCACCAAAAGCTTTTGCGGGGATACTCTTATAAGGCACATCGTTTAGGAGTATGTTTATAATCGAGCTGGGTAAAAGGTGGTCAGGAGCTGTCACGTAGATAACTGCTCTAGCCTCAACAAGATGAGGGTAGATTGGCACAAAAAATCATACCTCGGGGATAGACCTTTTAGGACAAGCTCGTCTGAAAGAATGTTGAGCTCTTTGAATGTATATTCCGAGAGTAGGTCACCAGGTCTTGTAGTAGGTGGGTCTGGGAGAGTTTTTATGATGCTTTCCTCCTCTAACCTCTTTGTTTCTAAGCCTTTTTTGGGGGCTGCATGGGATTTATCAAATAACAAAGAAACAGCTAATAAAACGGTAAGCTTAAGCAAGATTAGTTTCATTTTTCTTACTCTGCTACCCATTCTATCATTTCAACCCTTTTTTGATGCCTTCCACCTTCAAAAGGCGTGCTAAGCCAAGCTTTTACTATCGAAAGCGCAAGCTCAGTGCCTATTATTCGCGCACCAAGGCATAAAACATTTGCATTATTATGCAGCCTACTTAATCTTGCGGATAATTCCTCACTACAGAGAGCAGCTCTTATGCCTTTGATTTTGTTTGCGCTTATGCTCATGCCTATGCCAGTGCCACATATCAAAATCCCTGCGGTAGTTTCCTGATTAATAACGCTAAGACAAACCTTTTTGGCAAAAACTGGATAATCAACCGGATTGCACGAATTTGTCCCAAAGTCTAATATCTCATAACCAGCAGAGAGCAAGGATTTTTTGATAAACTCTTTTAACTCAAATCCAGCGTGGTCTGAACCTATAGCTATTCTCAATTTAACATCTCCTTTAAGAGTTTGTTTACGGCTTGCGGGTTTGCCTTTCCCTTTGTTTTTTTCATGACCTGACCTACCAAAAATCCAAAAAGCTTATCCTCGCCGTTTTTGTATCTAAGGACCTCTTGTGGGTGCTCTTTTATAACCTCTTCTATGAGGGATTTTATTTCCCCCTCGTCGCTTAATTGTGAAAGTCCTAATTTTTGAACGATTTTCATTGGCTCTTCGTTGTTTTGAACAGCGAGTTTCAATGCTTCTTTTGCTAATCTCACGGAGAGTTTGCCGTCTTTCAAAGACTTTAGTAAATCAGCGAGCGCTTCTGGGCTGACTGGCGACTCTGTTAAGTTTAATGAAGAATCTTTGAGAGCGCCAAGCAACTCATTTACAACCCAGTTTGCAACTGTTTTTGGTTCATTAAATAGCTCTAAGCACTTAAAAAAGTAATCCCCGAGGTCTTTATTTTGGGTAAGAATCTGAGCAAGCTTTTCTTCAAGTCCTAAATTTACCAACCTTTCAAACCTCTGATGCGGGAGTTCTGGTATGCTCTTCTCTAACTTCGCTATAAACTCACTATCTAAAACGATTGGCAATAGGTCTGGCTCTGGGAAGTATCTATAGTCGTGAGATTCCTCTTTTTCCCTCATGCTTAAGGTCATCCCGCTTTCTGGGTCAAATAATCTCGTCTCTTGCACAATCTCGCCGCCAGATTTTATGACCTCTAACTGCCTTTGGAATTCAAACTCTATTGCCTTTTGCACAAATCTAAAGGAGTTTACGTTCTTTATCTCGACCCTTGTGCCAAGCTTTTGGTTGCCTTTTGGTCTTATTGATATGTTTATGTCACACCTAAGCTGACCCTTTTCCATGTCAGCTTTTGAGACACCGGCGTATCTTAGGATTTCCCTTAGGTTCTCAAGAAATTCCCTCGCCATGCTGGCGGAGTTAATGTCCGGCTCTGTTACTATTTCAATAAGAGGCGCGCCAGCGCGATTAAGGTCAACGAGCGTTTCATCTCCAAAATGGATGTTTTTACCTGCGTCTTCTTCTATGTGAAGTCTTTTTATTCTTACGGTGCTTTCTTGGAGCTTTAGCCACCCCCCCTCGGCAAGGGGCTTTTCGTACTGAGATATTTGATATCCCTTTGGCAAGTCAGGGTAAAAGTAGTTCTTTCTTGCAAAGATTGAGGTTTTATTTACCTTGCAATTTAGCACAAGTGCTGCAATTATGGCAAGCCTTAAAGCACCCACATTCAAAACGGGCAAGCTCCCAGGAAGACCTAAGCACACTGGACAGACATTCGTGTTTGGCTCTGCGCCAAACTCCACAGGACAGGGGCAAAAGAGCTTGCTTTGGGTGTCCAGCTGCGCATGGACCTCAAGACCAATCACTGGCTCAAATTCCATTAAGAATACTTTACACTAAAATAACACTTGCTTAAGTTAGGGCTTACTGGAAACATCGCAAGCGGGAAGAGCACGGTCGGCAAGCTCTTCCAAAGACTTGGCGCTTATTACTTTGATGCGGACGAGATTATAAAATCCCTCTATAGAAAAGACCAAGAGCTCTACGCTAAGGTCCTAAAGCACTTTGGAAGCACCATCTTAGACGAAAGAGGGGAGATAGATAGGCGCATATTGGCGAATCTCGTATTTTCGGATATCGCAAAGCTCAAAACCTTGGAAGAACTCACTCACGCCGCACTTTATGAATACCTAAGCGCGCAATTTTTAAAAATTCCCAAAAACGCCATAGCAATAGTGGAAGCAACGCTCCTTATAGAAAAGGGCACCTATCGGCACTATGATGCAATTATCCTCGTTTATTCTAAGTTTGAAGATTGCCTAAAGCGAGGTATCATGCGCGGTATGACCCCTGAGGATTTTTTTAGGCGCTGGAGACATCAGCTAAGCCCAGATATAAAAACGCGCTTCGCGCACTTTATAATAAAAAATAACTCTTCTGAGAGAGAGCTTCTTCGCAGGGCAGAAGAGGTATTTAATACTTTTAAGCTTTGGAATATGATAAAATAACCCTTAAGGAGGGAAAGATGAAAAAGCTCGTCTTGGGTGCCTTTATCTTCGCAGGTATATCTATAGCCCAAAACTCAAATATGCTAAAACTCAAAGATGGCGTTAACGAAGTTCAAAGAGTCATAGAATATGCGACTCTCGTTGGCGCTTTCCAGCAAGACCTATACCACTTTGAAAAAGCAAAAGCCTACAGAGATGTTGCGAACATATTAGTCTCAGACATAGACGAAGTTGGCTCTCGCATCTTTATGGTAAGGAGCTTCAACGCATCTTCAAAAGCCATTTCGGGCTTTAAGACGCTTGACCCCATAGAACTCTTGCCCGTTGATACGCCTCGCGGTCCAAAGGGTGTGCGCGAACAACCTTACGAGGGTGCACACTACGACTACCTTCTTGATGTTTTGCCTGAAGTAGATGAAGCAGAGCTTCGCAAATACGGTCTATTCATATCAGAGCTTAACGCAACAATTCGCTTTTTGCGTGAAAACGGAGGTCTTTCATGCGTCCCCGCAGAGCTTGCGAGGGCGGAAGCCTATTACGAGGGCTTTGCCTATCAGGCGCTTAAGCAAAAACCCACCGTTAGATACATGGTTGATTTATTTAACCGTGCTAATGCCGAAGCTCTTGCTGGCAAGGAAAAACTCCAGGTTGCAATGAGGGAAAAGCTCGAGTGCTACACTGGCAGGGTCTTCCAAGTTGAGCCACCGCCGGTTTCTAAAAAAGAGCCCCCGATGCCGCCACCAAATGTGCCTGAGAATGTTCTTCTCACAGTTCCTGCGCGGGTCCACTTTGATTTTGACAAGCATAGCATCAAACGGGAGTTTATACCCCTCCTTAACGAGGTCGTAAAAGCCCTTAAGGAAAACCCATCTCTTAGGGTGCGCGTCGAGGGATTTACGGACGACATTGGTTCAAAGCCTTACAACGACAAGCTTGCCATGAGACGCGCTCAAGAGGTTAAAAACTACCTTGTCCAAGCTGGTATATCCCCAGACCGCATTGAGGTTGCAGGCTTTGGAAAAGAGGGCTATATAGCAGACAATACTACCGCAATAGGTAGGTTCACAAACAGAAGAGCCCAGTTCATCCTCCTTCAAGTGCCGCTTAGATGATACCATTTTTGCGCTACCGTGCCTTTGCCTATGTTTTTTCATTGCTTTTGATTCTCCTATCTTCCCTCTCGCTCTATTTAAAAGGTCTAAACTTAGGTCTTGACTTTACGGGTGGGACTGTTCTTGAGCTAAGGTTCCAAAATCAAGTAGAGCTATCAAGAGTGCGAAAGGCTCTAACAGATGGCGGGGTTTCTGGCTTTCAGCTCCAAGAGTCCGAAGGCTCTATCATCCTTATAAAGCTCTCTTTGGACCAAGACCCGGAGCGCGTTCGCTCAATAATTTCAAAACTCGGCAACTTCGAGCTTTTACGCTTTGAAACGATTGGCCCTGTTGTTACCTCTGAGCTTCGTAAGAAAGCGACATTTGCGGTTATTTTTGCCCTTCTTGGGATACTAATTTACTTAGCTTATCGCTACGAGCCTATTTGGGCGCTAAGCGCAATATTGGCCTTGCTTCATGATGTATTAATTGTCTTAGGCGCTTACTCTCTTTCGTTTAGAGAGATAAACCTCGATGTAATAGCAGCTCTTTTGATAGTTGCTGGCTATTCTGTGACGGATACGGTGGTTATATTCGACAGAATTCGCGAAAATCTTCGCATAAGAAAAGCCACATCTTTGGAAAACCTCGTGGATATTTCAGTCAATCAAACGCTTTCAAGGACGATTATGACCTCTGTTACTACCTTTGTGGTTTCCCTTAGTCTTTTTATCTTTGGCGGTCCCGCGCTTTCAAATATCATGTTTGCATTCGTCGTTGGCGTTATTGTTGGCACATTCTCGTCGGTTTTTGTCGCAGGCGCCTTGCTTTCAGATATTCGCTCAAAGCTCCTTCCTGCAAGGGTATAATTTCTTCTGATGAGGCTTTATTTCCTGATTGCTCTTTTTTTCGTATTACCTATACTCATCGTGTCTTCCTTTTTAGCCTATAACCATTTTCGTAAAAGCACCTTAGAAAACGCATCCTACTTGGAGTTTCGTATCTCCCAAGCGGTTTCTAAAGAGAACAAAGAGGCAGCCCTGAAAGACATATCAAGCGCGAAAGTAGAGCCTCGCACTTTTAGAGCTCTCATAAATTCCTATAAGCTCGTGCTAAATAAGTCTGACGACCCATCTTCCACGCTTGAGGATATATCTGATAGCGAGCTTCGCTCAATCTATTTAGAGAGAAAAGCATACTATCTCTTCTCTCAGGGCAAACCAAAGGAAGCGCTTGATGTTTTAAACTCCATAAGGCGCGATAGCTTTAACTATCAAAGCTCTTTGCTCTTAAAAGCCCAGGTTTTAATTGCGCTCGGCGATAAACAAACGGCGACCCAAACTCTCGAAGAGATAATAAAAACAAAACCCGATAGCTACCTTGCAAACATAGCTAAATTGATGCGTCAGGAGCTCTAAATGGGCGAACTCCTCATAGAGCTTGGCTTAGAAGAGCTTCCAACTTGGGCACCTAAGCCGATTGCAGATTACCTTAAAAACTCTATCAAGGACCTTATCAACCAAGAATGCGAAACTTTTTACACCCCAAGGCGCATAGTCATTTACTTTCAAGACTTTGACAACAGCCCCAAAAGGGTGGAAAGAACCCTCATAGGCCCGCCTATGTGCAACGCCTTTGACGATTCAGGCCCCACTAAGGCACTTCTTTCTTTCTTAGAACGCGCTAACGCGCATATTGAGGATGTAAAACCAATTCAAAAAGGTGGCGGTCTTTATGCTTCGGTTTTGCAAATCACCTACGAAGAGCCACCGCTTCAAAAGCTATCACGAGAGCTCGAAAGCCTTCTCTCGAAAGCCCCCATGGAACGCTCTATGGTTTGGAACGATAGCGGTTTTAGGTTTGTAAGACCAATCAGGTGGATTCTTGCGCTCTATTCAGACGGCGATATCAGTCTCGAGATTGCGGGCGTTAAATCCTCCTCAAAGACCTATCCTCATCGCCTTGAGTCTAATCCTGTAGAAGTAAAGACAATAAAGGAATATTTCGCTCTACTTGATTCTTTTGGAATTATCCTGAGTGAGTCTAAGAGGATTCAATACATACGCAAAGAACTCTCTAATCTTGCTAAGTCCATTGACGCAGAGCCATACTTTCCCGATGGTCTTGATATGCAGGTTGCAAACCTTGTTGAAAGCCCGTATTTAACTCTTTTAAAAATTGACGAGGAGTTTTTAAAGCTCCCCGAAAAGGTCATTATGACCGTCCTTGCTCATCATCAGCGCTTTTTTTGCGTTAAAAACCAAGAAAAGCTTTTGCCTTACTTTATAGCAGTCAGCAATAGCCCAATCTCTTCCAAAATCCAAG
>JANWVD010000004.1 GCA_025057715.1 Aquificaceae bacterium
CCCCAATGGAAGTAAATTCAGAGACTATCAACATCCTTGAAAAATTTGCCTCTTTAAACCCGCTTCATAATAAGATAGCTTATGAGGGAATAGAGCTGAGTCTAAAGACCTTTCAATCTTCTCGCCATTTTGCAATTTTTGATACAGATTTTCACAAAACCATTCCAGAGCATGCAAAAATATACGGCTTAGATTATGAGTTTTATTTAAAAGGCATAAAAAAATATGGCTTTCACGGAATATCCTACTCTTACTTGCTCGACCTTAGCAAGGAGATTTTAAACAATCAAAAACCAAATTTAATTGCTCTTCACCTTGGCTCTGGAAGTAGCGCCTGCGCTATAAAGGAAGGGGCTTCTTTTGACACTTCCATGGGCTTTAGCCCTCTTGAGGGACTTCTTATGCTCTCAAGACCTGGGGATATTGATGCCGGGGTTATCTTAGAGCTCTTAAAGCTGGGATATACAGCAAAAGAACTCGAGGAGATGCTATATAAAAACTCTGGCATTAGGGCAATTGCAAAGGCTGATGATTTTGAAACGCTTTTAAAGCTAAAAGCTAACGATGCTATAGCGCGTCTTGCATACGAGGCTTTTTTGCATAGAATCATCAAATATGTCGGTGCCTACTGGGTTTTACTTGGCAATGTTGATGTTTTGGTCTTTTCCGGCGGCATTGGTGAAAATAGCTACGAGCTAAGGCAGGACCTTTGCAAAGCCTTAGAGCCCTTTGGGGTGAAAATAGACAACTTTAAAAATAGAGAAAACGCCACATCAATTGAGACCAAAGATTCAAAAATCAAGGTCTTGGTTCTTAAAACTGACGAAGAGATGCAGATGGTTAAAATACTTATAAAGCATCTTGGATGGTAAAGTTCGAGCTTTACGCGCAAAGCTCTCTGGCTCGCGCCGGGGTTCTTAAAACAGATTTGGGTGAGGTTTTAACCCCGGTTTTTATGCCCGTTGGCACTCAGGGCACTATCAAGGCAATCACTTGGCGAGATATCAAAGAGCTTGGTTTTAAGCTAGTTCTTGCAAATACATATCATCTTTACCTAAGACCGGGAATTGATGTCATTAAGTCCTTTGGGGGGCTAAATAGATTTGTTGGCTTTGATGGGCCTATCCTTACCGATAGCGGCGGGTTTCAGGTCTTTTCTCTTTCGCGCCGAAGGCGCGGTTTTGAATCAAGAGTAAGGGTTTTAGAAGAGGGGGTGGAATTTCGCGACCACCTTGCGGGGGATTTGCACCTCTTTACGCCTGAGAGGGTGATAGAGCTTCAAAGAGTGTTTGGCTCTCGGATTGTTATGCCGCTTGATGTATGCGTAGAATACGGGGCTAGCAAGGAAGAGGTAAAAGAGGGGGTTATGAAAACAATTAGGTGGCTTGATAGAAGCTTAAGAGCTAAGTTAGAGCCAACTCAGGCGCTTTTTGGTATAATCCAAGGCGGGGTTTTTAAAGACCTTAGGCGCGAAAGCGCGCTCATGAGTTTAGAAAGAGACCTTCCAGGCTATGCCATTGGGGGTTTATCTGTTGGTGAGTCTCAAGAGGAGATGCTCGAAAGTGCCTTCGTGGTTTGCGAGCTAATTCCAAAAGAAAAGCCCAGATATTTAATGGGCGTTGGGATGCCAGAGGATGTTCTTAAAGCCATAGGGCTTGGGGTAGATATGTTTGACTGCGTTGCGCCAACGAGGATGGCAAGGACAGGCACTCTCTTTACCAGCTTTGGAAGGCTTAATATCAGAAACGCCATCTTTGCCAAGGATGAAAGACCGGTGGATAGCCTTTGTGATTGCTATACATGTCAGAACTTCTCACGGGCTTATTTAAGGCACTTATTTAATTCTGAAGAGATAACCGCTTACATTTTGGCAACTATTCACAATCTTCGCTTTTATAAGCGCTTAATGGATGGCGCAAGGGAGGCGATAATCTCTAACAGCTTTGAAAAGTTTCAAGCTGAGACCCTTCAAAAACTTCAATACAAAGAGGGGATTTTTATATCCTAAGGTGATAAAAGAGGGCAAAGCCGTTTTGGATATTGAGATTCCCAAGGTAGTATCTTCCAAGATGGGGGTTTTTTATAACCCCAAGATGCGGATAAATAGGGATATAACTATTTTTATACTCTCTAAAGTCAGTAGAAATCTCAGAATCTGTGACCCGCTTGGGGCAAGTGGAATAAGGAGCTTAAGGATTCTTTTAGAGCTCTCTAATGTCAAAGAGCTAATTTACAACGACATAGATAAAAAAGCCTGCGAATTTTTCCGAAGGATGCTATCTCTTAACGGGCTTGATTCAGCCCCCGTGAAAATTTACTGCGCGGATGCGAGCTATCTGCTTGGTTCTATAAGGGGTTTTGACTATATTGACATTGACCCCTTTGGCTCGCCGGTGGGCTTTTTGCAAAGCGCCATAATTTCTTTAAATAGGCACGGGCTTTTGGCAGTTAGTGCAACTGACACCTCGGTGCTCTCTGGCACCTATCCTCAGGTTTGCAAAAGGCGCTATGGGGCAAGCCCTCTTTTGGAGGCTGAATTTTACCACGAGATTGGTCTAAGGATACTCATAAAGCGCGTGATTGAAGAGGGGGCAAAGCTGGACTTTGCAATGCGCCCTCTTTTGGCTTACTCTCACCTTCACTACATGAGAGCTTTTTTTATAAAAGATATTGGCTCAAAACGCGCTGACGCGCAAACAGAGAAGATAGGCTACATCCTCTTTTGCCCTTCTTGCATCTTTAGGGATAGGGTAAGCCTCGATGAAATATACACGACTTGTCCTATTTGCTCCTCGAGGCTAAAGCTGGCGGGTCCTCTTTGGATAGGTCAAATCCTTGATAGGGATATTTTGCACCAAGAGACTAACTTGCCCACCATCTCAAAAGAGGCGCTTAGGCTTCTTGAAATGCTTAAGTTAGAATCCTTAAAAACCTCGGTCGGATTTTACACAATTCCCGCGCTTTGCAAAAAGCTGAAAATCCCTCAGCCACCGCCGCTACATTTTTTAATTGACTTGCTTGAGGGCTCAAGGACGCACATGCACCCTCAGGGCATAAGGACGGACTTAGAGCCAACAGAGATTATCAGGAGATTAAGCGAATGGAGCTTAAAGAGCTCTTAGATAGACTCAAAGAGCTAAAGGGGGTTGCTTTTCTCTCGCCTCGCGAGGAGTGGTTTGTAAGTAGGGTCATTAGCGAGGGCTTTAGCCCCGAGGTGGTTTTTGAGGCTGTCTCTAAGTTTTTAAACTCCCAGCCAGAGCAAAGACGCCAAAAGGTGCCGATATACCTATGCTATAAGCTCCTTACAAAGATGCGAAAGGGCTTGCCGCTTTGGCGAGAGAGATTTGAGGAGAAGCTAAACTACGCCATCTTAGTTGGTGCAAAAGCCCAGCTTTTTGAACCAAAAGATGAAGAGAGCGCGGAAAGATTTCTCTTAGAGCTTGAACAAAAGCTGGCTTTAGAGCTCTTAAAAAAGCTAAGCAAGGGCGAGAGGTTAAAAATTGCCAAAACCTTCAGCGCTTTTAAAGATTCCCAAGAGCTCTATAAAGACTTGGTAAGAAGAGAGATTTTAAAACTCTTTGGCATAAAGCCCTTCAGCCTCTACATTGACTGAGAGGGCAATTTTGAGAGCTTTTATTATGGCGCTTGCTTTGTTTTTGACCTCTTTTAGCTCAAGCTCTGGCAAAGAGTCTGCAACTATGCCAGCCCCTGCTTGTATAAATACCTTGTCACCTTTGATTATCGCCGTTCTTATCGCTATTGCCATGTCCATGTTTTTGTTAAAAGAGATATAGCCAACTGCCCCTGCGTAGATTCCTCTTCTGTGGGGTTCAAGCTCGCTCAGTATTTGCATCGCCCGAATTTTAGGAGCTCCAGAAACAGTTCCAGCTGGTAGCATCGCCTTTAAAACCTGCGTTGGCGAGATGTTTTCTTTTAAAATGCCCTCTACATCGCTAACTATGTGCATAACGTGGGAAAATTTCTCTATTTGCATAAGCGAGGTGACTTTGACGCTGCCTGGGATGCAAACTTTAGATAGGTCATTTCGCGCAAGGTCAACGAGCATTATATGTTCTGCTCTCTCTTTTGGGTCGTTTATGAGCTCTAATTCGAGCTCTCTATCTTGATTTTCGTCCTTTCCTCTTTTGCGAGTTCCTGCGATTGGTCTTGTTAGCACTTTTTTATCTTGCGCCTTGACCAATGCCTCTGGCGAAGAGCCAACGATGCTAATTTCCCCAAGCTCGAGGAAAAACATGTAAGGCGACGGATTGACATACCTCAGAGCTCTATAGAGCATTACTGGGTCTATTTCGGCCTGCAGGTAAAAGGCCCTTGATAATACTGCTTGGATAATGTCGCCTTCTTTGATGTATTCTTTGATTTTAGCCACTGACTTTATAAATTCCTCGTCCGTCATGCTTGAATTTAGCTCAATGTCTTTAAATCCGTCTATTGAAATTTCTAATGGTCTGACTGATGTTTTAAATATCAGCTCTTTGGTGTTTTTTATTATCTGCTTTGCACTATCTTTGTTGGGGGCTATTATCTCTATCGTTGAGCTAAAGTTGTCATATACTAAAACGAGCTCTGTAAAAAAGAAAAACACCTCGTCGCAGCTATAGAGCTCATAAAGTGGCGTTTTAACCTTTGCATAGTGGGTAATTGTTTCATAGGTGCAAAACCCGACCATTCCACCTATGAATTTATGAGGTAAGTCTGAGGTAAAGCCGCTAATTGCTTCATCTAAAGCCCTAAGTGGGTCTATAGAGTCTTTGATAGCTCTTTCCCCAAAGGCCAAAAAGGAATATCTTCCCCAGCTTCCTGTGTTTTGTGCACTCTCTAAAAGGGCGCTGTATTTCCAGTTTTTGCGAAGCTTTAAATAAAGCGAAAGCGGCGTTTCAGTATCTGCGACAAACTTTTCTGAAATGAGCTCTAAAGCCAAGCTTAAAATTCCTCCAGCGCTGGATTGACCGGCAATGTGCCGTATTTTGCGCCTTCAACTAAAACCTTCCTTCCAACTACCTTGACCCTATTGGCTAAAATCCAGCTTATGGCCTGAAGCAAGCATCTATGCTCGAGCTTTAGAATCTTTTCAGAAAGGCTCTCTTCGCAATCGCTTGGCTCAATTGGGACGCAGGCTTGGACTATGACAGGACCCATGTCAACCTCCTTGCTAACAAAGTGAACGCTACAGCCACTAATTAAAGCCCCGAATTCAATCGCTTTCTTTTGAGCCTTTATGCCAGCAAAAGCTGGCGTAATTGCAGGATGGATGTTAATAGCCCTGAGGTTAAAAGCCTCAACAAATTTCTCTCCAAGCACCCTCATAAACCCCGCTAAAACCACGAGATTTATACCTTCTAAAACGAGACTCTCAACCAAGGCTTCCTCAAAAGATTCTCTATTAACAAAGTCAGAGGGTTTAATGACCTTGTGCTTAATATTATGCCGCTTGCATCTTTCAAGCGCTAAAGCCTTTTCTTTGTCTGATATCACAATCCCAATCTCTGCATTTAATTTTTTGGACTCTATTGCATCTATAATTGCCTGGAGGTTTGTGCCTCTGCCAGATACTAAAACCGCTATTCTCACCTTTGAATTATAAGCGCTTTTTTAAGCCCCTGAGAATGAGCGCTTAAAAGAGTCTTAAAGTGCGGCAAAAGCTCAGAGAGCTCTTCATAGAGCTCTTCGTTTTTAACTTCCCAGCTTGAAGATAGCTTATCTTTTAGCCTATGCATCCTAAGCGCTATATCTTTTAGCTCCGCGGGCAAGACATTGATTTCAATCAAGGAGCTAAAGCAATCTTGGCTTAACTTTTTAACCCCGAGCCTACTTGCAATGTGCTTGCAAATATCAAATAAGCTATCAAACACCACAAAGTAAAAATACCTCGCTCTATCATAATACATCGGGCTTTTACAAAATTCTTCCTTTCCTTTAGCCAAAACAAATTCAATTTTTGAAACATAATCAATAACCTTCTTTGCCTTATCCGTCAAGAATTCAAAATCAATCAAAAACGGATTGTTTTCCCTCGTGCGCACAAAGTTTGCTATAAACTTGGCAAAGTCTTTGATATCTGGCAAAGATGTCTCTAAAAAGCTTTTTAGAAGCTCCCAATCCATGTGGTTTTTTAAATCTCTATAGCTAAAGTAAAATTCCTCGATTGGTTTAAGGTCCTTTTCAAAGCCAATACTCTTTCCAAGCGTTGAAACGCACTCTTTGCCAGAGCTTTTAATCTCAAGAACGACCGAAAGATGCCTACAAGCCCTTAAAAGCGACTCAAAGAGCAAGTTAAAGCTAACCCTTAGCTTATCAGAAAAGAGCTCCCTATCGCCCTGCGGCGCACTCTTTAAGAGCTTAAGAATCTCTCCATAAGCCCTTTCCATGGAATATAGGCTCTCTAAAATCAGCGATATCTTCACCTTCTTTTGAGCCACTAAAATAAATTATTCCCCTTTAGATAAATATCAGGATGAGCTCTTAACTCTTAAGCATTTTCTCAAGCCTTAAAAGTAGCTTATATAGCTCAAAAGAGGCCTTTTCGACCTCCTTAAGGAGTTCTTCGTCGGGATTTAAAATGTCAACCTTTTTCGCAAGCTCGTGGAATTGACAGTGATAGTCTTCTATCTCGAGAATGACCCTTTTCACTTCTTCCGGGAATTGGTCTATGTTGGGCATGATATCTCTATAAAACACCTGACCAAAGGCGCAGCAGTTTTCCTTTACATCTCTGCAGCATTCTTTGTGATTAAACGCTTGCTTATTCTCTACCGCAAGTTTCAACCTCTTTTTGTAAACCTCGTGCTGGGCTATGTAAAAGTTGATGTCTATCTTCATAGCGGCACCTCCCTAAGGCGAAATATTAGCCAAACAATCTTACCTAAATTTTTCCTAACCGATACACTAAAGACCACTTTAACATAAGTCCCAAAGCATTAGGGAAGAGCTCTTATGTTGATTTAATATTCCCAATGCGCATAGTTTTCTTGGGGACCCCGGAGTTTGCAATAAATAGCCTCAAAGAGCTCTATGAGAGGTTTGGCTCGGTGTTTGTCATTACCCAGCCAGATAAGCCCGCAGGAAGGGGTCAACGCATCACCTCGCCGCCAGTTAAAAGCTTTGCTAAAGATAAAAACCTGCCTGTTTTCCAGCCTCAAACCAAGTTAGAGCTTGAAAATTTACTTACAGAGCTAAAGCCAGACCTCGGAGTGGTGGTCGCTTATGGCAAAATCCTTTCCAAAAGAGCTCTGGATAGCTCTTCTTTCGGGTTTTTAAACTTGCACGCAAGTTTGCTACCGCTCTATAGGGGCGCTTCGCCAATCCAAAGAGCCATCATGGCTGGCGAGACAAAAACGGGAATTAGCATAATGCTAATGGACGAGGGATTAGACACTGGCGGGGTTCTTTCGCGCCTCGAGGTCCCAATCTACGAGGAGGACAACCTCGAGACTCTTTCTAAGCGCCTCTCAGAGCTCGGGGCAAAGCACCTTCTTGAGACCATTGACGGATACATCTCTGGCAAGCTAAAACCGCAGCCCCAGGACGATAGCTTGGCAACTTACGCTCCTATAATCTATAAACAAGAAACGCGCCTGTGCTGGCGCACAGGCGCAAAAGTCTTAAAAGACAAAGTCCGGGGTCTATTCCCAGATGCGCACTTTTTGACCCCCCAGGGCGAAAGGGTCAAGGTCTTAAAAGCTACTCTATCCGAGCTTGAGGGAGAGCCCGGGGAGATTTTAAGCAAAGAGAGGCTAATTATAGGATGCGCCGAAGGCGCGCTTGAGATAACTTACCTTATATCCCCTAAGGGCAAGAAAATGACCGGGCGGGAGTTTTTAAACGGCTATAGGTTTAGCTATGTGCTTTAAAAGAATGCCTTTGTGTCCAATAAAAGCTTCACTATCCTCCAATACACCCACACACCCCCACTACCACTTAAAAACATACTCACTATCATAACCTTGAAGGTTAGCTCTTTACGTATATTCTCAAACTTCACACTACTCACATACTCTCCAAACCACCGCTTGAAAGATGAAAAGAAACTCTCCACATGCCAACGCCTACCATAGCCCACCAGCAAAAAGACCAGGCAGACCCCAGTTAGGACTCATCTCGCTCGCCGCTGCCTCCGAGACGATAAGGCAGGGGGTTAGGAATGCCTACAGGAAGTTGGTAAAGGGCAGGTATGAGGACGAGAGGTATTACAGGAGGATATACAGGCGGGGCAGGTATAAGGTGGAGCATGAAGATGGCTTGGGGTGACAGAGTAGGAGCTTGCGAGGCTTTTTGTATTCGTGAGGTTTATTCTGTGGAACTTGATGGTGCTCCTGAAGCTGCGTTTTGCATTATAGAGTTGCTTATCAGATAATTCTCAAACATTCTCTATGAGACACAGCAATAGGCTTAAGGCAGGTGGGTAGGGGTGTTGGATGTATTGAAGTTTTATTTAAAAATAGTGCGCCTAAAGGCGCGTTTTAGAAAAAATTTAAAAAATCTTAGCGAAAGTCTCGAGGCTCATGTTTGGTTGGGGGTTTATGTCCTCGGGAGCTGCCTTGCCTCTCTTAAAGCGCATGCTTCCTGCAATCGCAATCATGAGGGCATTGTCGGTGCAAAGTGAGGGTTTGGGAATATAAAGCTCTAAGCTATGCCTTTGTGCCAGTGATTTGAAGCGCTCTCTCAGGTATGAGTTTGCGCTAACGCCGCCGGTTATGACGACTCTTCGGACTTTGGTCATTTCAATCGCGTAAAGGAGCTTCTTTTCGAGAATGTCGCCAACGGCTTGTTGAAAGGAGGCGCATATATCCTCGGGGCTGTTGCCATCCTCGAAGAGTCTTCTTACGGAGTTTTTAAGCCCGCTAAAAGACATATCAAGCCCTTTGTCTATAAGCGGTCTTGGCAGGGGAAGTATCTTTTTGGCTTTTTTTGCAAGAGCATCTACCTTCGGACCGCCGGGGTATTCAAGGTTTAGAATTCTCCCCACTTTGTCAAAGCATTCGCCCACGGCATCGTCGAGTGTTCCGCCGAGGAATTCGTAGTTGCCAAAGTCCCTAACTAAAAATAGGTCCGTGTGCCCACCTGATATGACTAAAGCCAAAAAGGGGTGGCTGAGGGTGTTTTCTGCCAAAACTGAGTAGATGTGTCCTTCAAGGTGATGGACTGGCACCATTGGCTTTGAAAGAGCGTAAGAGAGCGCCTTGGCAAAGGAAACGCCTACAACGAGCGAGGTAATTAAGCCTGGGGTGAGGGTGAAGGATATAAAGTCTATGTCCTTAAGGTTTGGATTTTTTTCAAGAAGCATATCAAGCAAAGGGAGAAGGTTTTTGGTATGCTCCCTTGCAGACAGCTCTGGGACGACGCCCCCGTGGGGGGAATGGAGCTTGGATTGAGACAAAGTTATGCTGCTTATTTCGCCCTCTTTGTCGTCATATAAACAGAGCGCAGTCTCGTCGCAGGAGGTTTCAACTGCCAGTGTTAGCATATCTTTTGTTTTGGGATTTGAGAACTTCCAAAGCGCGCTTTAGCTGAGGGTCTGCGTCTGGGATTAGTATAACCCCGCCTTGACCTTCAAGTCTTCTTTGGCGAATCATCTCGTGGAGCTTTTCGTCTTGAGATGGGTCCATGGGGATATTTAGGTCTGGTTCTATGCCGCGCTTTTGAATTAGCCTCCCTGAGGGTGTGTAATAGTATGCGACGGTTATTTTTATTGCAGAGCCATCTTCAAGGGGGATGATATTTTGAACCGAGGCTTTGCCAAAGCTCTTTTCGCCTATGATTGTTGCTCTTTTGTTATCTTGCAAAGCACCTGCCACTATTTCAGAAGCGCTTGCAGAGCCTTTGTTTATTAATACCACGACCGGAATCTCTTCTGATATGACGGGTCTTCTGGTTGAGCTGTATCTCGTAATTTCACCTTTGCGGGTTTTCGTATAGACAATTAGCTTTCCAGTTTGCAAAAATAGGTCGCTTACGGCTATTGCCTCGGTTAGCAACCCGCCCGGGTCGTTTCTTAGGTCTAAAATTACGCCCCTTACGCCCCTTGAGTTAAAGTCTCTTAATGCCCTTTCAACATCTCTGCTAACGCCTTCTGTGAATTGTGATAGCTTGATGTATCCGAAGTTATCAATTGTCGTCCATTTGGCGCTTTCAATTTTTATGATTGCTCTTTCTAAGGTTAGCTTGATTGGTCTATCCGAGCCTTTGCGAAGGATTGTTAGGGTTACTTTTGTGCCCGGCTTTCCTCTTATCCTTTTTACTACATCTGAAATGGTCATGTTTGAGGTATCTTCGCCGTCAACTTCCAATATTACGTCTCCCGAGCGAACACCTGCTTTGAATGCTGGGGTTCCCTCTATTGGTGAGATTACCACGGGGCGGGATTTTTCCATTCCAAGCTCTATACCAACGCCGCCGAATTCGCCTGCCGTTTCTTGACGAAATTCGTTATATTGCTCTGGCGTAAAGAATGACGAAAATGGGTCAAGGGACTTCATAACGCCGTTGAGAGCTCCGTAGATTAGCTCCTTATTGCTGACGTTCTCAACGTAGTTTTCTTTGACGAGCCTTAAGACATCGCTTAGGAGTCTAAAGTAGCGAAACTCGTCCTCGCGCTGGGCGTGTGAGGTATTTGAGCTACCTAAGATAAAGCCTATTATGAAAACTACGACAAAAAGGGCGGGGAGCTTTAGTTTTCTCATCATTATTAATTTAGTCCAGTTTGCCAAGATGCAAAAGAAGGGCTGTTATTGCAGCCGGGGTTATTCCGTCAATCCTGCTTGCCTGACCTACGCTAACTGGCTTAAATTGAGATAGCTTTTGTCTTGCCTCTGTTGAGAGTCCTGCGACTAAGTTATAGTCAATTTCTTTGGGTATTTTGATATTCTCGAGTTTTCTCAGTCTTTCTGAAAGTTTTTGCTCTCTTTGTATGTAGGGTTCATACTTTAGCTCTATTTCAAGGACTTCTCTTAAGAGTTTGTTTTCGGGTAATTTTACTCCAAGGTTTTCAAGCTCGTTAATTTCCATGTTTGAAGTAAGGAGCTGCGTTGGCGTATATGTCTTTGTGCCGTTAGACATATTAACTTCCACTTTTGTGGATTTTAGTTTTTCTAACCAGAGTTTTAACTCAGAAGATAGGTATTTTATTAGCTTAAATTCTTCGTCTTTCAAGAGTCCTAAGTTATAGGCAAGCTCGCTTAAGCGAAAGATTGCGTTATCTTGCCTTATGCTAAGGCGGTTCTCAGAGCGGGAGGTGAAGAGCCTATAAGGTTCTGTTACGCCCTTTGTGACAAGGTCATCTACCATAATGCCTATATAACTTTGAGACCTATTTAAGACTATGGGTTCTTTACCCACGGCTCTAAGAGCTGCGTTGATGCCTGCAAGAATACCCTGACCGGCTGCCTCTTCGTAGCCCGTCGTTCCGTTTATGTTCCCTGCGTGGAAAAGACCTCTGACCTTTTTGCTTTCAAGCGTTGGGAAGAGCTCTGTTGGCATAACCATGTCGTATTCTATTGCGTAGGCAGGTCTTAAAAGGTTGACATTCTCAAGCCCGGGGATGGTTCTATACATTTGCCATTGAAGCTCTTCTGGTAAAGAGGTTGAAAGCCCGTTTGGGTAAATTTCTATGCTGCTTAGGCTCTCTGGCTCTAAGAAAACGGTGTGGCGCTCTTTGTCTTTGAATTTAACTACCTTGTCCTCTATTGACGGGCAATACCTTGGACCTATCGCGTTAATTAAACCGCCGTATAGGGCGGTTCTATGCAGGTTTTCGCTTATTAGCCTGTGGGTCTCTGGCGTTGTGTAAGTTATATAACAAAGAGCTTGCTCTTTGCCTAAATCAAAGTAGTATTGACCTGTTGGCTCTGTAAAGATTGAAAACTTCGGCGCAGGTTCATCACCGGGCGCTTTTTCAAGAGCGCTAAAGTCTATGGTTCTTACATCAAGCCTTGCTGGCGTTCCTGTTTTAAACCTTGACATATGAAAGCCGTGTCTTTTGTAAAATCTATCAAGCCCTGATGTGGGGGGCTCTCCCGCCCGCCCTGCGGGGATGACCTTATCGCCTATGAAAATCTTTCCATTTAGAAAAGTTCCCGTTGCAACGACGACGGCTTTAACTGGATATTCTTCCCCTTTTTTAGTCAAGATTTTGTAAACGCAATTATTTTTAAGCTCTATATCTATGACCTCGTCTTCTATAACAATGAGGTTTTCGTAGTTTTCGCAAACCTTTTTCATATAGAGGCGATAGAGCTCTTTGTCCGCTTGAGCTCTGACTGATTGGACTGCTTTGCCCTTTTTCGTATTCAGAGTTTTGAATTGTATGCCGGTTTTGTCTATTGCTTTTGGCATCTCGCCACCAAGGGCGTCTATTTCTCTGACTACTATCCCCTTTGCAATTCCACCAATTGCCGGATTGCAAGACATTTGACCAATGTTTTCTTTATTTATTGTAAAAATGGCAGTTTTTACCCCCATTCTTGCGCTGGCTAATGCTGCCTCTATGCCAGCATGTCCTGCCCCTACGACTGCAACATCAAGCATGGGAATAAGCTTAATATACTTTCCTTTAGAGTATAGATTCAAGGTAGGTTGCCTATCTTTTGACTTTTTAGGAAGCTTAGGAAGCTATTGGTCAGTTAGGCTAAAGAAATAACTCTCTATGGAAGAGGCTTTAGCTTGGTAGCTTTCTAAAGGTTTATTTTGCTTGCCGGCTCTTTTTGGGGCGGCACTCTTTAAGATGATGCGTGGAAAGCGCTTTTTCTGATAAAGGGCAATATTAGCAGCCCGTTTTATTTAGAATAAGTGATTGGACTATATCAAGTTTTAGCCAAGAGAAACTTATGCAACGTTTTATGAAGTGAGCAATCAAGCTTGAGAGCGCAGCTTAAAAGCTAATCTTTCCGGCAAGAGGTTTTTTTGTATGTTAGCAATTAAGCCTTTGCGAGGCTAACTCACTTAAGATAAAACATTTAACCAACCTTAGCCACATCTGGCTTGCCTGTTAAGCTCGAAGAGTATCCCCCAAGGTTTTTTATCAGCTCTTTATGCCCCCTCTTTCGCGCCGCAGGGCGGTGAAGTTAAGTTCCCCTAAGGTTTTTTAGCGCCTCATGGCGCGCTTGTGAAATTTTAAGGCGGTGCTTAGCGACTTGTCCCTAAGTTTACGCGCTGATAGTAAAAATTAGCCTATCTTAAGATATAAACTCAAACAGATGCAACAGCCCCTCATACTTAGCTTGGACACTTCGTTTGTTTTGAATGTTAGTCTTTTGAAGGGTGATAAGGTCTTAAAGCACCTATTTTTAGACGATGGCAAAAAGGCTCTTGAAAACTTGCCCTCTGTTTTTAAAGCCTTGGAAGTTAACCTATCCGAGCTTGATGCTCTGGCGGTTTCATTGGGGATTGGGTATTCAACCTCTCTCAGAATTGGTATAACCTTTATGAAAACCCTCGCTTACGTTCTTAAAAAGCCGATAGTTGGTTATGAAAACCTCTCGCTGATTGGAAAGTTTGTAAAATCCCCAGAAGTAAGAGCTCCAATTTTGAAAGTTTCACAAAATTACTACCACAGGGTTTTTAATAATCAAGTCCAAAGCCCCATTCTTGAAGGGCTTCCTAATTGCTTTAGCATTAGCATAAAGGGCAACGCAAGCGCAGATTTAGAGCTTGACTACTTCCCCTTTTCAATCTACGGGGGCTTATACGCTTTAGAAGAGCTCTCAAAAGGCGGGGAGTTTTCACCTATGAGCCTTGAGCCAATATATATGCGCCCTGCGCTCTAATAAAGGTCTTTGTAAGGGGCTGTCGTTAGATACCTATCCCCAGCGTCTGGCAAAATAACCACTATAACCCCCTCTTTAAGGCTTTTTGCAATCTCTATAGCCCCAAGGAGCGCAGCACCGCATGATTGCCCTGCTAAAATCCCCTCCTTTTGTGCAAGGGTCTTGGTCATCTCATACGATGGCTCTGTCTCTACGAATATCGTTCTATCTACTTGCGTCTCGTCGTATATTCCGGGCTTTATAGAACTCTCCATATGCTTTAAACCCTCTATGCCGTGAAAGGGATAAGCAGGCTGGACTGCAATAGCCTGGATTGCAGGATTTAGAATCCTTAGCCTTCTTGAAGTCCCCATAAGAGTCCCGCCCGTGCCAACGCCGGCAACAAGATGGGTGATTCTACCCTTGGTCTGATGCCAAATCTCAACGCCAGTTGAGTAAAAGTGCGCGCGCCAGTTTGCGGGGTTATTATATTGGTCAAGATAGACAAATTTCTCTGGCTCTTCTTTAACGAGCTTTCTTACAAAAAGAATTGCCCCGTCTGTTCCTTCCATTGGGTCTGTTAGGTAAACCTTTGCGCCAAAAGCCCTGATGATTCTTTTCCTCTCTTCGCTGACATTTGCCGGCATTGCTAGCTCTACATTAATCCCAAGGGCGCTTCCAACCATGGCAAGGGCTATGCCCGTGTTTCCAGAGGTTGCATCTATGACGGTTTTGCCTTCTTTTATTAGCCCTCTTTTGATAGCATCTAAAAACATACTCAAAGCCGGTCTGTCCTTTACTGACCCGCCTGGGTTAAAGCCCTCGAGCTTTGCGTAAATCTCTACGCTTTTTGGAACATCGCTTGGCAAGCACCTTGATAGCTTCACAAGCGGGGTATTTCCAACAAGACTTAGCAAAGAGTTTCTGCACTTTCTATACTCCTCGTCGTGCTCACCAAGAACCCACATCTAAAACAACCTTACCAGCAACCTTAAACTCTTCAAGAAGCTCGTGAGCTCTTGCAATCTCTCTTAGGCTTAAAACCTCCCCTATCACTGGCTTTAGCTTACCTTCTAAATAGAGCTTAATTAGCTCAAAAACTACCCAAGATGGTCCCATGTAAAGCCCCATCAAAGATACATTTTTAGAAAACACTTCTCTTATATTTAGCTCGATGCTGCTTCCTAATGTGGTGCCAAAAAACACCACCTTCCCCCCAGGTTTTACATAGCTTAAACTCTTTTGAAGAGTTTGACCTCCTACGCTGTCAATTACTAAGTCAAAGCCGCCAAACTTTGACAAAATCTCAGCTGGGTCTTGTTTATAATGGTTAAAAACCTCATTAGCACCAAGGCTCTTGCAAAGCTCTAACTTCTCATCGCTTCCGGCACTTGCAACTACATTTGCACCTGATAGCTTTGCAAGCTGAATTGCAAAGCTCCCAACGCCAGAAGCCCCAGCCCATATAAGAACGCTCTGACCTAACTTAAGCCCACCTTTTAAAAATAAAGCGCTATATGCAGTAATTCCCGCAAGAGCAATGCAGGAAGCTTCTTTAAAATCCATACTATCTGGAATCTCAACAATGTTTCTATATGGCAAGCTAATAACTTGCGCGCTAACCCCGCTTTGCTTAAAGCCAAGCAACTTATAGTCGCTACATAGATGGTCATTCCCCTCTTTGCAGCTTTGGCAACTTCCGCAAGATACGCCGGGCAATACAACGACCTTCTTACCAACTAAATGCCTAACGCTGCTATCTGCATCAATGACCACCCCGCTTGCGTCAGAGCAAACCAAAAGCGGCAACTTTGGTTTATAGCTCAAAACCCCCTTCCTTACCCATATATCAACCCTATTTAAGCCAATTGATTTAATCTCTACTAAAACCTCACCCTCTTTTAACTTTGGCTCTTTAAGATTATCGTAAAACCTTAAGCAATCAACCCCCCCAAAGCACTCAAGCAATACCCCCTTCATTAAAGGCTACTAATTAGCTCCTCAACAAGGCTCTTTATCTTGTCCCTTGCTTGCCTAAAGCCCTCTATATCCACCGGGTCTGGAATGTTCCAGCTTATAGACCTTGCCCCCTTGACATCTGGACAAAGCTCAGAGCAAACCATCACCACAATATCAAGCTCTCTTGGCAATTCCTCAAGCCCCTTTGGGCGCTGCTTGCTTATGTCAATGCCGTCTTCTTTCATAACCTCCACCGCAAGCGGATGGACCCTCTCCCCCGGCTTAGCACCTGCCGAATAGATATTAACATCAAGCCCCCTTAGGGCTGCAAAGTGCCTTGCGTATCCCTCCGCCATCTGGCTTCTTGCCGCATTTGCAACACAAACAAACGCTATATTCATTCCCCCCTTATTATATCCAAATCCAGGGGGGCTTCGCCCCCCTGTGCCC
>JANWVD010000050.1 GCA_025057715.1 Aquificaceae bacterium
CGGCACCTCACATAACCCCTCTTTAAAATTTACCATAAAAAACAGCAGAAGAAAAGTCTTATAGCCGGGTTCTGTTCTATATAGCTATTACTCATGTAAATTGTTAGCTTAGGTCTGGCATATTTCCTCATTTGGGTTTTATATAAGCGTTTTCTTTGGAGTAATATGTCTAATTTGGTGCTTAGTTTGGTATTTCCAAAGCTAAGTATTCTTATATTGTTTATATTAATCCATAAAAGGTTTTAATTCTATTTAGGAAAAATGCTCGGTTTTTACGATATAATTCTAAAGCTCTTACAAGAAAGAGTTTTATTCCAATTATTTTATATAATCATCTATTAGAACAAACCTGTATCCTTTTTTCTTTAGTTCTTGGATTATTTTAGGCATAGCCTTTGCGGTTGAATATCCTCTTCCATTAACATGGAATATCAAAATGCTGCCTGGTTTTGTCTTTTCTAAGACATGACTTGCTAATCTTTCTGGAGTTATGTTTCTATCAGGGTCTCCGCTCGGGAAGGTCCAATGCACTACTTTATAGCCCATGCTCTCTACTAGCTTTAGTGTTTTTTCGTCATAGTTTCCTGCTGGGAATCTGAAGTATTTTGGTCTTTGTCCTATGGTGTTTTGTATGAGCTCCTCTACATCACGCACCTCTTTTATTACAGAGCTCGCTGGAAGTCGCTCCATGTGCAAATAGTGATTCATTGAGTGGTTATGTATGCTCACTAAGCCACTCGAGTGAAGCTTTTTTATCTCTTCTTTATTTCTTAGCAAGAATTTACCACTAACAAACAATGTGAAAGGTATTTTGTTAGAAACTAAGTAATCAATGATACCCATATCAAGATAAGAGGGTGTTTTGGTTTCACAAGCATCTAATGTAATAGCAACCACTTTTTCTTCGGTTGGGAGGCGATTTATAACTCCAGCGTGAGTAAATATAGGCAAGATTAAAAGCAACAAAAATAGCACCATTTTACAAAATCCTCCTTCCTGGTGTTTTCACTATTTTCCACTCATCATTCTCTTTTTCTACAGTCCAAACACCTTCCCAAACTTCTTCCTTTTTAGAGGCGGTCTTTTTTTGTCTAACTCTTACATAAACCTCTGCGAATCTACCACGGATACTTAGCACATTTACTTCCTCTATAACATAGTACTCAGTATAGTTTGCTATTTCAGTTAGTTTAGCTACGCTTATTTCTGGTTTTCTATGAGAAACATAAAAATCAAGAGCCTCCTCGATGTTTTTCTCCTCTACGGCTCTATGGTAGCTTTCTACGAGCTTTCTTATCAAAGCCTCGTCGCTTTCATGGTGCGGTTCCCCTTTAGGTTTGTAAGTTTCCTCTTGCCTAGGTATGTACTCTGGTGGTGGAGGTGACGGTAGCTCATACTCTTTGACCTTTGTGCAAGCGGGAGATATACCTAGATCGCATCCTCTTTTGTAATTCATTAGCGCCAGGTTTATATCTTTGTTGATGCCTGCTCTTCCCCTCTCATATATTCCTCCTAAGTTAAAGCAGGCCTCCCCATGACCATCGGAGCAAAGCTGAGAATAAATCTCAACAACTTGTCTAATATCACCTTGGATATGCCTATCCATTATGTAAGCTTGACGCAGACAAGCATCTTTCATCTTCAGTTTACATGCTTTCTCGCAAACTTTTAGGGCTTTAAGGTATTCACCTTTTTCTATGTAGGATATACATTCTTTTCGTAATTTATCTGGATTTTTACCGATTGGAATAACCTTCAGTACGCGAGCAAACAACCCCTCTTCAAAGAAGCTACCGCAAGAGCTTAAGATTAAAAGCATTAACAAACTATATACTCTTCTCATTTTATTAATTCTTCCCAAATTTGTTTTTTATTTATCCCTATCACAGATAGGGCTCTAACTATAGAGATAGTTATTATACTTACAAGCGAGCCTTTCATTACAAGAAATTCTGTTCTTTGAGCCCTTTCTAGAGATTCTCTTTTCTTTCGTATCTGCAAATCTTCAGATTGCATGACTGGTTTGTCTTCTTTAAGGTTTTCATTCTCTATGCGTGCGGACATGTATATTGAAGTTGCTAATAAAAGAACTAACGCGCTCAAAAAAGCAAGACCGAGAAAAAAGTAATAAGCCACCCTGAGAAAAACCCTTGCCAATACCTGAAGGATTTCACTCAGCTTTTTTAATATCATGCCTCCCAAACTCGTATCTAAGACCGGCTATGAGCCTATCTCTGAAAGAGTTTTCCTGCCTTGAGCGAAAGCGTGCAAAAAGGGCTTCGGCAATTGTAGGCACCGGGACTGCGAGCTTTATCGCCTCTTCAACAGTCCAGCGACCTTCCCCTGTATCTTCAACATACGGCTTTATATCCTCAAGTGAGCCAAAGTCTAAAAACACCCTCTCTGTCAGCTCCATGAGCCAGCTTCTTATAACGCTACCTGTGTTATAGATTCTTGCAACCTGCGAAAGGTCGTATCCAAAGCCAGAAGCAAAAAGCAGCTCAAATCCCTCGCCTATTGCTTGCATGATTGCGTATTCAATTCCGTTATGGACCATCTTGGCAAAGTGCCCAGCGCCGGAAGGTCCTAAATAGGCATAGCCTACACCGTTATAAGAGAGAGTTTTGAAAATACCCTCTACTTTGTTAAAAGCACCCTTATCACCGCCTATCATTAGGCAATAGCCATGCTCTTGACCAGCTACCCCGCCGCTAACGCCAACATCGAGAAAGTAAACGCCAATTTCTGAAAGCTCTTTTGAGCGCCTCTTGGATTCTAAATAATGGCTATTTCCGCCATCTATTACTATGGTGCCCTCTGAAAGTATGGCTTTGAGGCTACTTATAACCTCATCAACAAGCTGATGAGGGACCATAATCCATATAACCTCTGGCTTTACGCTATCAAGACTCTCAACAGGCTTTGCAAAGCCCTTTATCTTCTCAAGGACCTCTTTGTTTTTGTCAAAGCCATAGACTTCAAAGCCTGCCTTTGATAAACGCTCTGAGATGCCAAAGCCCATCCTCCCAAGACCCACTACTAAGATTTTCATAAACTTAATTGTAACCAAAAATGAGGTCAAGAATGGCAGGCTCTATCCTAAACTCCCAGTTTTGAAAGTGCTCTTCTTTATCGAGGATACTTAAATAGCCCTCCTTTTCAAAGTAAAGCAATACCTTTGCAAGATTTGCAAGCCCGCAAATTTTGGCGCTCTGGAGGCTTGTTATCTTTACAACTGGCTGCGGCGTTTCAGCTTCTTTGAATATCCTTAAAAGCTCATCTCTTAAGGCAAAATTAAGCGATTCAAGGTCGCACATTTAAAGCCTCCAGCACAATTTCTGAATCATTGAATGGATATCTTATACCATTTATCTCTTGGTAGGTCTCATGACCTTTGCCTGCTATCACTATTACATCACCCTCCTTTGCAAGTGATATAGCGAGCTTTATTGCAAGCTTTCTATCAAGCTCAAGAATATAGTGATTGCCAGAGAATCCTTCTATGATGTCCTTTGCAATTGACATTGGCTCTTCGCTCCTTGGATTATCTGAAGTAATAATGCAAAGCTCGCATATTTTAGATGCAACTTCTCCCATAAGCGGTCTTTTGCCTCTGTCTCTGTCCCCCCCTGCGCCAAAGACGCATATTAGCCTGTTTTTTGATATTTTCCTTGCGCTAAGAAGCAGCTTCTCGAGAGCGTCTGGGGTATGAGCATAGTCAATAACGACCACAAACCCCTCGCCCTTGTAAGTTTCAAACCTGCCTGGGACATAGAGTTCTTTGAGGGCTTTGGCTATGACCTCAGTGTCAATTTTGGCGGCAAGTCCAAAGGCTACCCCCATTGCTATATTGTGAGCTTGAAAATCCCCCACAAGCGAGGAGCGAAAGCTCATCGTTTTGCCTCTAAAGCTTAGCTCAATCTCAGAGCCGTCAAAGCCGGTTTTGAAGTTTAAAATCTTAAGCTCGCCATCTTTTCCAAAAGTAATTGGGTTTTTGGAAACTTTTATAAGCCTTTGACCATATGAATCATCAGAGTTTATGAGCGCAAACTCATACTCGTAATTTGTAAATAGCTTGCTTTTGGCAAGGAAGTAATTTTCCATGCTTAGATGATAATCAAGATGGTCTCTGCTAAGGTTTGTAAAGCCAACTGCGAAAAACTTGCAGCCCTCTATGCGCCTTTGGTCAAGTGCATGTGATGAAACTTCCATAACAACCCACTTTGCGCCATCTTTTCTCATTAAGTTTAAGACCCTATTTAGTGTCAAAACATCCGGCGTTGTTAGCTTAGATTTAACATAGCTACGCTTAGAGGTGCGATAAGCTATCGTTCCAATAATTCCAGTTTCAAAACCTGCGCTTGCCAAAATCTTCTGAATTATATAACTTGATGTGGTTTTGCCATTAGTTCCCGTGATTCCAACCAACTTAAGCTCTTTGCACGGGTTTTTGTAAAACTCAGAAGATAAATCAGCAAGCACTGACCTTATATTGCTAACTTTTAAAACCCGCTCGCTAAAATGCTCTTGCTCTGACAAAACGAAGCTAGCACCCCTCCTTAGGGCTTCTTCTATGAAAAGATTCCCGTCAAATCTTTTACCCTCAAGGGCAAAAAACAAGTATCCGGGTCTTACTTTCCTTGAATCGCAAGTTATCCCCTTAGAGCTCTTTAAAATTTCCTTTAGGTCCACTTATCTATTATAATCTAAGGGGGCTTTGCCCCCTTAGACCCCCATGTTAATGGCTTTTAATGGCAAGTTTCCAAAGATAGCTAAAGGGGTTTACATATCGCCCGGATGTTACATAATTGGCGATGTAGAAATTGGTAAAGATTCCTCAGTTTGGTTTGGGACAGTTATAAGAGGGGATGTTAATTACATCAAAATAGGCGAAAGGGTAAACATTCAAGATAATTGCGTCATACATGTAACTCATAAAACCCATCCAACCATTCTTTACGATGATATAACAGTAGGTCATAGGGTTATTCTGCACGGATGCACCATAAAGAGCCAAGTTCTAATAGGTATGGGGGCGATTATCATGGACGGGGCAATAGTGAGCGAAAACTCCATCGTTGGCGCAGGGGCTTTAATTACTCAAAACAAGAGCTTCCCGCCGGGGGTTTTGATAGCAGGCTTTCCGGCAAAAGTGATAAGAGACCTAACTCAGAGCGAGATTGAAGCGATTAAAACCTCTGTGGAAAACTACGTTAGCTACAAAAACCTATACCTCAGTCAAGACCAATCAGCAAGCTTCCAATAAACATCAAAAGTCCAGCTGGCAAAACCCTGATAACTCTCTCTTTTAAAAATACCCATCCAAGGAGCGTAGCAATCAGAAACGATGTTCTTTCAATTGCAGAAACGTATGCAGACATACTTAAAGATAGCGCTAAGTTGTAAAACACTTCCCCAAGGGCAAACAAAAATCCAACACTTAGGGTTTGATAGCTAAAAGATACTTTCTTAAACCCCCTTACGAAAATCAAGGTTCCAAAGCTCATCAAAAGCGAATAATACCAAGAGAAGAAAAGACCGCTGCTTTCAAGCACGCTCATTTTGCCAATAACGACATTAAATCCGTATATTGCGCTTGCCATTAACATATCAATTACTGGTCTTAAGTTAGCACCTCTATCTATACCCCCGCCAAGAAGGATAGCCCCCAAAATAATTAGCAAAATCCCAGCATAGCCCAAACTTCCCGGGCTTTGACCTAAAAATATCGCTTCAAAAAGCGCGCTAAATAAGGGCATTAGCGAATAAATCCCAACGCCTATACCAAGAGGTAGATACTTAAGAGCTCTCATGAATAAAATTCCGGCAATCACCTCAAGCGGAAGCCAAATGAGGCTATACGCAATTAGCTTTTGACTGATTTGAAAGTTAGCAATAGCAAACGGGGTTAGTATCAAGGTAGCTATTGGAAATCTCACCCACAGGACAAAGCCCTCGTCAAGACCGAGCTTTAAAAGGCGCTTATTTAAAAAGTCGTTAATTCCAAAGCTCAGAGCGGATAAGAATGATAGTAAAATCCCCTCGTGCAAAGTAGAACTCTCCTGTTTGGACAGGGTCTATTTGAAACCATCCTATGCATCCCAAGCGAGCTAAAGCTCATACTACACTACCAAAGACTTTCCTCTTCTGCAAGGGCATTAGGCATTCCATGCCCCAGCTACGAGGAGTTTGAAAAGAGCGTTTTGACATCTTGCTCTAAAAACAGAGGTCTAAAGCTCGTTCTTGAGGTTTTAGGGAGCTCTCGCCCAAGTGCTAAAGAGCTCTCAAGTAGACTACTTAGGTTTGAGTTTGACCATGATAGGATAAGCACTTCCATGAGGCTATGCACCTTGGAATATAGAAGGCATAGCTTAGATCCAACCTCAAGGCATAAAACCACAAATTACCTATTTAACCTAATTTTAAAAGAGCACGCAAACAAGCTTGGATTTGATGATTGCATTATTTT
>JANWVD010000051.1 GCA_025057715.1 Aquificaceae bacterium
CAGTTTTAACCAACGATGGGTGGTTTGACGACTCTGCCTGCACCCGCCAACACATTCTATGGGCAAAAGTGAGAGCCTTAGAGCTTGGCAAGAATGTCCTTTGGGTCAATAACAACGGCTTTAGCGGTCTTATAAACCCCATGGGCAAATTTTCTAAATCTCTCTCTTATATGGAGCGCGGAATAATAATCCTTAAACTAAATATTCCCTGATGCTTTTAAAGCACCTGCCTAACTTACTCTCGCTTATGCGTCTTTTATTAAGCCCACTTATACTATTCCTTGAGCCAAAGCTCGCATTTTGGTTTTTTGCCCTCTTGGCACTCTCAGATGCGATTGACGGCTTTCTTGCAAGAGCTCTTAACGCAGAGAGCGCCTTAGGTAGAGCCATAGACCCAATTGCAGATAGAGCCATGATACTCTTTGCGCTTTATAACACCGCCTTTATACAAGACATCTTACCAAAATACCTTTTCTTCTCCGTGTTTTTGAGAGACTTCTTGGTTATTTTGGGTGCTATCTTGGTTTTAAAAACTTCAAACTCTATTCCTAAATCTCGCTTTTCTGGAAAGTTTGCCACCTTTAGTCTTATAGTTTGCATCCTCTTTGCGCTAAGATATCAAGAATCCTCTGGTATTTTGGTTTTAATAGCCCTTTTCAGCGTGGCTTTTTCGCTTATTGATTATGCACTAAAAGTCAAACTTTCTTTTAAGTCTAAGGCGCACCTCTTGTGAATTGTCTGAGTAGGCCCTCCCGCCTATGGATATTCCCTGTCTTACCTTCAAATCACCACCTACGAAGCTCTCCTTTGGGCTCTTTAGAGTGCTCGTTTGATACTCAATGCTCCCTCTTTGACCAAGCTCTTTTTTGAGCTTTAAATTAACGCCCACTTCCCCCGAGGGGGATATAGCGGGGCTTGCCTCGAGCTTTATGTCAAGCCCGGTTAGGCGCTGGACTTGTCTTACTGCCCCAGACAGCTCTGGTATTGTATCAAAGCCAACTGCTATGAGAGATTCCTGAGAAGAGCCCCCCCTTAAAAGCCCCGCAAGCACCTCCCTTACATCCAAAGGCGGCTCAGAGCGCACAAACACCTTAGGAAATCTCGGGTCCCCGATAATATCTACAATGAGCGTATAATCTGGCAATATGCTTGCTAAATTAAGCGCTAACTCCACGTTGTCTTTCTTTATCTGAACATTACCCCGTTGAATATAAAAATCTCTGTCAAAGTATCTTAGCCTTCCAGAGGGCAAGCTCGCTTTTAGCTCGTATCCACCTCTCCAGAGTTTTCCGCTCAGCTTTGCGTAAAGCTGCCCCTCTGGCAAATTAACCCTCAGGGGCTCTCTCGAAGAGAGCTCTATTTCATAATCAATGCCCCCGGTTTGCTTTGTATCTACCTTACCAGCCATCTTCTCTATCCTTACATCGCCGCCACCGTGGGAAACCTTTGCGACAATCTTGCCGTTTTTGTAGTTCCCTTCGGACCAAACAAACATCAATGCCCTGATTCTTTCGTCCTTGTAAATTATCGGAAGCCTGCTAAATCGGAAGTCAATCTCGTCTTTTCCAAAACGCGCTTGCGCGCTTGCCCCTTCAGGACCTTTTAGGTCTAATCTCCCGCTAAGAACTTTGTCATATCTAAGCTCTAAGCTCCCGCTCATGGGAACGCCAACAAATTTCGAGCGAAGGCTAAGCTCGCTGGAGCTTAAACTCAAGTAAGGGCGACCATTCTTTAGCTCCCCAAAGACCTTAATAATCCCGCTTCCAGAAAGCCCGGTCTTACTCTTTATAATCCCCAAAATGCGCGAAAGCTCAATAAGACCATCCAATCTTGCATAAACCCCCCGTTGGCTAAGGCTTAGCTCAACATCACCCCTTGCACCATCGCCAAGCGCTCCTCTTAAATTAAAAACGCCATCTCTAAGATAAGAACTCCCAAACGACATAGAAAGAAGCGAATACCCACCAAGAGACGCCCTTACAAAAAATGGCTCAAGCGCTATCTTCTCTATTGGACCAAATAGCCTAATGTCGCTTACGCTAAGGCTCCAAAGCTCCCTTCTTGCGCTAAAGCCGTCAATCTGTATAAACGCCTTACTATCTGAAAGGCTTCCCTTGATGTTTAAGGGAAGCTCAAACCCACGCACTTGCGAAAACCCTGCAAAAGAGAACCTTAAGTTATCAGCCTTGCCAAAGCCCGTTAGCTCCCCCCTTAATGTAAACTCAGGTCTTAAGATAGAGACCTTAGAGCGAAGATTGAGATTTTTATCAAAAGCATCCAACGAAAGGTTCAGCTGCTCGGATGCTAAACTAAAAATTAGCCCACCTTTAGAGACCTTGCCCCTCAGACTGGCATTTTTGATTTCCTGACCAAAGAGCTCTAAAGAAGCCTCTCCCTCAAAGCTTGGCAGATTTTCCAAAAGCGAAAGCGAGAGCTTTAATGTCTTTGCCTTAATCCCATGATAAATAGCCCCGAGCTCTATTCTTCCTTCTAAGTTAGTCAGCTGCCCACTTTTGAGCTCTAGCTTAACCTCCCCGGAAGGTGATAGGATATTAACCCCTCTGAAGCTTATCGTTTCCCCCGTCGGCCTTAGCTTTAGATTCGCTAATTGACCCTCTAAATCCCCTATAGCCCTAAACTCCCTCGTGCTTAAGCTAAACGAGGTCCTTCCCCTATCGTGAATAAATTCCAAAAACGCATCCTTTGGCTTAAATCCGCTAATCTCTATCCCCTCAACCCTGCCAGCACCCTTTAGACTAAGACCCTTATCAAAGAGCAAGCTACCCTCCATCCAAAATCTCAGACTTCCTCTCTCAAGCCCGGCAGTTCTCCATTGCCCTGATAGCACCCTATTGCTTATCCTCCCTTCAAAGGAAAGTTCTTTTGAATTTACCGAAACGCGCCCTTCGGGCGCAGGATTAAAAACCCCCCTTCCACCAACGCTTAATATGCTTAGCTTAAGACCTCTAAGCTCGACGCTTGGCGCTAAGAGCGAGACTTCCCATCCGTTTTTGGTTATTTGCGCTTCAAGGCTTGCCTTACCCTTAAGCTCTTTATTTAATTGAGCAAGCTCAAGATGGTCTATATACACCCTGAGATTATCCTTCTTTCCTCTCAGCCTAAAATTACCCCCAAGCGCTAATAGCTCCCCCTCAAAATCCTCGCCTGAAAACTTCCCTGCTAAGCTAAAGCTTCTTGAAAATGCTTCCCCGCTTAATTTTAAATCGCCAAATAGAGCCTTGCCAAAACCTACTAAACTTACCTTCCCCTCTGCTTTAACCTTGTCTCTATTTACGAAAAGCTCTGCGTTAGCGCCGTAGTTTTTACCATCCCAACTGCCGCTCATCTTTATCCTTGCACCAAAAGCCTCTAAGCTTGCGCTACTTAAATGCACCGTCCCATCTTCTGAAACTTTTCCGTAGGCATTAAATAACCTAAAGCTATTAGCATTTACCATAATGAATGCACTATCTACTTTAATTAGACCCTTGCTTATGCTAACATCATCTGCATTTATGTAAGTCAAGCGCTTACTGAATTTATCAACTAAAGTGATATCTGCTTTTTTAATGTTAAAATCAAGCTTTCTTAGGTATTTTAAGTGTTCTAATCGTCTTGGTTCTCTCTTAGGTTCCCCGCCCTTTCTGACAATTATCAAAGATAGCTCGTCAATTTTCTTTAGAGAAATCCCGCTTGCGCTTAAAAATATCGTCTCTCCATAGGCACTAACTAAGGCGTAAAAGCCCCCATCTTGGATTCTTAGGTTAAAAGAGACAAGCTTGCTAAACCAATGCGTAAAAAGAAGCGTCAAAATAATGACTATCCCCAGGACCTTATGCGCCACAGTTAAACTTTTCCCTTAGCTTTCTTTCAACAAACGGATGGACATATCCTTTCAAAGTCCCACAATGCGATGCAATATCTCTTACTATGCTCGAGCTAACATGTATAAATTCCTGCGACGGCATCATAAAAATCGTTTGAGCGTTGCCAAGCCTTGAGTTATTAAGCGCAATCTGAAGCTCGTATTCAAAGTCTGCAAACATTCTTACGCCTCTTAAAATCACCTTTACGCCAGCTGAGCGCAAAAAGTCCACCAAAAGCCCATCAAAGCTCACCACAGCAACGCCCATCAGTCCTTGGGTCATCTCTTTAAACATCTCCACCCTCTCCTCTACGCTAAATAAGAGTTCTCTCCTTGGTCTTTTTGATACGGCGATAGTTATTTCGCCAAATATATCAATAGCTCTGCTTACAATGTCTAAGTGCCCTAAGTGCGGCGGGTCGAATGTCCCTGGATATACAACCATTATCTAACCCAAAGCGATAGCGCACTATCGCCGTATTCTTTCCTCTTATCACACTCAAAAACGCTCTTTTTGGAATGTTCAAGCACGAAAATTCCACCTTCATTCAAACTTTCAACCGCTACTTTTGTCAAAGTAGCGTATCTTTCAAACTCGTAAGGAGGGTCGGCAAAGATTATGTCCCACCTGACTTGGCTTTGCTGCAGGAAGCTTATGGCATCCGATATAACCACGGCATTTCCAAATTCCTGACGCAACTTAGCACCCAGAGTCTTGTTTTTTTCAACAAAAAGCACCTGTGCACCTCTTAAAATGGCCTCTTTGCCAATCTGGCCGCTACCTGCGAATAGGTCCAAAAACCGCTTTTGGCTTATGTCTCCCAGCATGTTAAAGAGTGCACTTTTGACAGCGCTGGTTGTTGGTCTAAATCCTTGTTTTTGTCTTGCTTTTTTCACAAGTAGTATTATAATTTCCAATCTTTAATAAAGGAGGTTTTGCCATGCTGCTTACATTTCAGCTTGACAAGGAGGAGCTAAAATGGAAAAAGCCATCGGACTGCATATCTTAGCTGACCTGCACGGCGTTGAGCCTGCACTCATTGACCGCGTGCAGGACATTAGGCATCTTTTGGAAACTGCGGTCAAGGTAGCTTCTCTTACCAAAATCTCATCACACTATCATCAATTTCAGCCCCATGGTGCAACGGGCATTGTTTTGCTCGCAGAATCCCATCTATCGATACATACTTGGCCAGAGCATGGTCTTGCCTCGGTTGATGTCTTTACCTGTGGAGACCCGGCAAAGGCCTATCGGGCGATGGAATATATCATCCAGTCTCTATCGCCAACGCGAATCGATAAGCAAGTCTTCGATAGAGCCTTTATCCCAAGTAGCAGCGGCGACTTTCGAAGTATCCTTATAGGCGTTTAGATAAAGACGGCAAACTCCTCGGGGCTGAACCTCATAGCGCGCGGCAAGAGCTCTTTCGAGGGGTCTTTATAGCCCACTGCCACTATCATGATTGGGATAAACCTTTGCTCTATGTTGAAGCGCTCTCTGAGGGCTTTCTCGTCAAAGCCCTCCATTGGGTGAGTTTCAAGCCCTAGAGCTCTTGCGCTAAGCATAAGGTTCATGGCAAAGAGCGCAGCGTCCCTTATTGATTTTTTAAGGGCGTTTTGCGGCTCTGCCCAGCTTCTTTCTATACTCTGTATAGCATTTTGCGCTTGCTCTTTGGTGAAGTATCCGAGCTCTACAAAACTTTCAAAAACCCTTGGAGCATTCGAGATTCCCCCTTCTGTGTCTGCAAGGATGATGATATTTGCCGATGCTTTAAGGACCTTTTCCTGAGAGTAGCATATTTGCATAAGCTCCTCTTTGACCTTTTTGTCCTTGACTACTATTACCTTCCATGGCTGAAGGTTGTAGCCAGAGGGAGCAGTTGCAGCCATTGTAAGGAGCTCCCTAATGGTGCTTTCATCAAGCTCTTTGCTTTCGTCAAAGAAGGTGATTGACCGCCTTTGTTTTATTAGCTCTCTCATAAAATTCATTTTAACTTGCGGCGAGCGTTAGCTCGCCGCGTTTATTTTACTAATAATCCATTCTATCAGCCCTGGCACCTCAAGGTCGTAGGTAAGGTAGTATAGCCCCTTGGTCGGCTTTAGCTTAATAAGGTCTTTCTGGGTCGTAATCCACGGTCCTTTGCCAGGCAGGCGAAAATTTTCGTAGCTAAAGTGGTCTCTTAGCGGCATTTTTGCATAAACTTCTATGCCGAGCCTTTCCAAGGTTTTGAAAAACTGCTCGTTGTCCCCGAGCGCTGAAAAGGCGTAAAATCGCTCTTTGGTGGGCAATTTAAGCTCTTCGTTTGTTTTTGAATCAAGAATTCGAAAGTTGATGCGTTTTGGATAAAAAATAGGTTTTTCGCTCAAAATTGGGTGTTTTTCTATGTTTTCATTTAGCTCTGAGTAAGATATCAAAATCGCGCTTGCGCGCCTCAGAGATTCTATTGGCTCTCTTAGCTTCCCAAAGGGGAA
>JANWVD010000052.1 GCA_025057715.1 Aquificaceae bacterium
GGTCTGTTGGGCATTTTAATCCTCTGGTTTAGGTATTTTGGTTTTTTATTTTCTTTAAGGCTTTCGCGCGAAAGTGCACTTTTGCTGCCTTTTTTACTAATGCTTGCTTGGCATCTATTTTCATCCGTCTTTACGCATTTTTGGGATGCCTTGCTACCTATGTATCTTTTATTTTTCACATTAGCGCAGGTTAAGCTCCGTGCTACATAGGTATGTTTTCTTAAATTGCCTAAAGTATACCCTTGGTTTAACAATAGGATTGGTTGGTATTTTGCAAATATACCTCTTAGGTGATGCTCTCTTTTCAAAGAGAGCTTTTCTTAGCCTGTTTTTTTGGTCTTTGCCCGTTTTTATTTTCTACGCCTTGCCGGTTATTGTCTCAATTTCCTGTATTTTGGTTCTTAGAAGTCTTCAAAGAAGGCGCCTTGACTTTGCCTTTTTTAGCTTTGGGATGTCGCCCTTTAAGCTCTCTCTTATGTTTGCGCCGATAGGCGCGTTTTTGGCAATCCTTTCCTTTATCCTGAGTTTGCACGCTTATCCCATGGGTCAATCAAGGCTGAATCTTTCCAAAGAGCCCGGGGGCGTTATAAAAGACCTCTGGCTTGTGCAAAAGTTTTCAGATAAGACCCTTTTTTACCACTTTGGCATCGTGGATTTATCAAGCGGGAATGTTTATGATGTCTCGGTTCTTGAGCTTAAGGGTTATAGCATCACTAGGCTATCTCAGGGTAAAACTGGCACTTGGCTTGGTAAGACTCTTAAGCTCGAATCTGCAAAGGTGCTTGACCTTTTTTCAGGTCAGGAAATTGTGAGGGATTTAACCTACGACTATGTCGTTCTTGAAAAGGTAGGTCAGCTCGCCAAAAGACCAGAAGAGCTTAAAATGACAGAGCTCATCCTCCTTACATCAATTGGCAAGCAAATCGGGCTAAATCACAGGCAGTTTTTGCGAGAGATTGTCATAAGGGTCTTAAATTCCCTTGCCGTTTTTGTTTGTAGCTTTAGCGCCGTTGCTTTTGGTCTTTCTACGCGCTCTTGGAAGTTTTCTTTTGCCATTTTTGTAGCAATTTTTACCCTCCATTGGCTTTCGTTAAATGTATTTTCGACTCTTCTTGAGAAAACAACCCTTAGCGTTAAGGTTTCGCTCCTAACTTATATGCCAGTTTTTATAGTTTTAACAATCAGCCTTTACTATCTTCGCAAACTTCGCAGGGTCTAAGCTCGCCCCTCCTACCAAAAGCCCGTCAACATTGGGCATTTTAAGAAACTCGCCGGCATTTTCTAAATTTACGCTCCCGCCATATAGGACCTTTACGCTAAGTTCAGAGCTCTCAAGGATTGACTTAACGGTTTCTTTTATAAAGCCATGCATCTTCTCTGCGTCCTCTGGGCTTGCCGGATTTCCGCTCCCAATTGCCCAAATAGGCTCGTAGGCAATAATTAAGCTCTTTAACTTATCTACATTCCCAAGAGCCAGCCTAAGCTGGGACTTTATAACCTCAAAGGCAACCCCGGCTTGACGCTCCTCGAGGCTCTCACCAATACATAAAACCGGCTCTATGCCCGCTTTTAAAGCAGCGCTTAGCTTCTTTCCAATTAGCTCGTTGCTCTCGCCAAAAATCTGGCGCCTCTCAGAGTGCCCAACTAAGGCAAGGCTGACATTGAGCTCTTTTAGCATACTTAAGGAAACTTCCCCAGTAAATGCCCCCTTTTCTTCAAAGTAGAAGTTTTGAGCCCCTATGCCAAACTCGCCCTCAAAGTCTCTAAAAACAAACAAATTCACGCAAGGGGTAAAGAATGCAACTTGCTTTTCATACTCTTTAATCTCGGGTAAGATGGCGCTAAGATAGCTTCTTAGCCCCGAGGCGGTCATATTCATCTTAAAGTTTGCAAACTTTAGCTTCATATTGTTGAATAAAGCGGCTTTACCCTGCCCTCTGGTGATGAATCTTCAAAGTCTCTGGGGACATTTAGCTCTATAATGCAATCAACAAGCTCGTGGTAAAAGTTAGCAACCTTAACAAGCCCGGTCTTTTTGCCAACTTCCTCAAAGGCTCTAATTTTGTCCGTTGCCTTGCCTTTGCCCCTCTCTACTATAGCCCCGGCATGACCAAAGGCCACACCCTCGAGCTTTTCTTGAAACTTCCCGGCAACAAAGGCCGCGACCGGAATCTTCCACTGACCTTTTTCATACAGCTCTAAAATCTTGTAAGCCGCCTGCTCTTCGTAAGAGCCGCCGACCTCACCTTGGATGATAAGCCCTTTAACATTTTCATCTGAGGCAATATCCTTTATAACATCCTCAAAGGTAGTGCAAGATATCACATCCCCACCAAGCGCAAGAGCCATATAGACCCCAAAGCCCCGGCGCTTAAACATCTCTGCGGTTGTTGTGGTTAGCCCCCCAGACTTTGAAAGTATGACAAGTCCCCCCGGCGCATATGCAATGCTTGGGTCTTTACCGCCTATTGCCCCCACCCTTGCCGGAATCGAGGGCACAATGCACCCAAGCGAAGTAGGACCAACAATTCTTGCCCCCTTTTCCAAAGCGTAGTGATAGAAGTAAACAGTGTCTCTAATTGGCACATGCTCTGTGATGATGTAAATAAGTTTTATCCCCGCATCAAGCAGCTCAATGACAGCATCTTTCACCGAAGCTGGGGGAACATAGACAAGCCCTGCGTTAATCTCAGGATGGTCAGAAATTGCTTGCCTAACGGAGTTATAAACCCTGACATTTGCCACCGTGCTTCCGCCCTTTCCTGGGGTCACACCCGCAAGCACAAACCCCGGATAGAGAGCCTCAGACTCTGCAACCACCTGCGAAGCCTCGCGACCAGTTATGCCCATCACCACAAAGCGCGTCTCAGAGTTTAGATAAACCGTCCCTTTCATCCTCTTTATTATCTCACAAACGCGGGGGGAGTGCCCCCCGCTGCCCCCCCATTAAGAAAATCTTGACAAAGTCAACAACTTCAAGCTCATGCACCCTCTTTTGCGGCTCTATCCCTAATGAGCTTAAGAGCTCTAAGCTAAGCTTATTCCCAAGCTTGACATTGGGCTTTCTAAAGACCTCTTTTAAAAACTTCATATATCCAAAGGTCTCTAAGTTATCCCCATCTATTTTCTTAAGCGCTATTAACCCAGATTGCACCTTGGGCACTGGTCTAAAGAACCTCCCCGGCACGGTCATTAGATACCTAACTTCAAAAAATGTTTTAACAAAAACAGAAATCCAAGAGCTCTCTCTTTCTAACCTCTCTGCTACCTCCTTTTGCAAAAGAAAAAGCCCGTCTTTTATGCACGCTCTTTTGGCAACAAAGTTAATAACTATTGCGCTCCAGCTACAATAAGGCAAATTTCCAAAAACTCTCAATCCTTCCCCAAGGGCGCAAAAGTCAAACTCCCTCGCATCTGCGTGGAAAATTAAAACCCTCTTATCCTCTATTTTGCTAAGTTTTTGTATCATCTCTTTGTCTATTTCAATAAGATAGAGCTTATCGAAGTTAAATTTTAAAACCTCAGCAGTTAAATTCCCGCTTCCTGGACCAATCTCTATTAAAATATCCCCCTCTTTGGGATTTAGAAATCTTGCTATGCTTTGACAAACGCCTTGAGATATAAGTATGTGCTGCCCAAGCGACTTTTTAAGCCTCATAATACAATATCAAGATGATAATTTTTTTGCTTCCGCATAGCAAAAAGCAATCAAAGATATATCTTAAAGACTGCCTTGGCAAATCCCCCCCGCCTGCGATTGCAAATGTTGATAGAGGTCAAAACCTATTACCCCTTTGGCGGCTTTTAAAGGGTCCTTTTTGGGAAAGTCTTGACCTTCCTGCTTTACCACCAAGTGTTAGAGAATTTATCCTAAATAACTCCTTGGTTTTATCACCGGTCTTTGGTCTTATATCCCCCAAAGAGTGCGTATATTATCACCCGTTTGGCTATAAAGAACTCAAAGAAAGCCTAAGCTCTATTAAAATTATTGCAAAGAATAGGCTAAACGGCGCAAAAATCTTCCTCTTTTGCAGCTCTTTTGAGGCTTCTTTAATAAAGAGCGTCAAAGCATCTCAAATCTTTGAATTTCGCTTTCGCAAAGCTGGCAATTTACTAAAAGACCGCAGGCGCTACCTTGCATATTGTCTCAGATACATCGCCGAATACTGCCCTGACCTATCTTGCTTAGAGAGGATAAACTTCCTTGATTACAAGGTAGAATCAATTCACTCCGAAGGCTTTAAAACCACCATCCTACTTTCTTCCCCTGGAAGATATGAGATATAATTCAAGCTGTGCTACTTTCTATAGTAATCCCTGTTTATAACGAAGAGGAAAACCTCCCAGAACTTTATAGAAGGCTAAAGCCAATAGCTGAGCTTTATAACCACGAGATTATCTTCATCGACGATGGCTCAAGCGATGACTCTTGGCAGGTTTTGCTATCTTTAGCAGAAAAAGACCAAAACGTAAAGCTAATTCGCTTTCGCAGAAACTTTGGTCAAACCTCGGCTCTTTATGCCGGCTTTGAGTTTGCAAGTGGTGATGTTATTGTTACAATGGACGCAGATTTGCAAAATGACCCATCTGACATCCCAAGGCTGATTGAGGTTTTAAATAATGGCTATCACATAGTAAGCGGTTGGCGAAAAGACCGCAAGGATAGCTTCCTAAGCAGGCGCCTTCCATCAATGATTGCCAACTGGCTTATATCAAAGGTCACTGGCATAAGGATTCACGACTTTGGTTGCACTCTCAAGGCTTATCGCTCTCAGGTTGTTAAAAACTTCGAACTTTACGGGGATTTACATAGATTTTTACCAGCTCTTGGCGTAAGACTTGGCGCAAAAATCACTGAAATCCCAGTCAAGCACCACCCAAGGCTGTATGGCAAGTCCAAATACGGCATTAGCAGAACCCTTCGGGTTCTTTTGGATATTTTCCTCGTGAAGTTTTTAAACGAATACATAAGCAAGCCTATGTATGTTTTTGGCTCGATTGGCGCCATTCTTTTCTTAATTGGTAGCCTCTCAGTGTTGTATCTTGTTTTTATAAAGCTCCTTCTTAATCAAGATATTGGCGATAGACCTCTGCTTTTAATGGGAATTATGTGCGTCCTTGCCGGCATTCAACTTCTATCAACCGGCATCTTAGCTGAACTTTTAGTAAGGATATACTACTCAAGCAAGTCACAAAAACCCTACTACATCCAAGAAGTGGTCAATTTTAACCTACCCGAGCCTCCTGCAAATACTTCCCACAATCACAGCTCTTATAACCAAAATCATCCGCCATCTTGAAAATCACCTCTTTTATCAGGCTTAGCTTTTGAGAAACTACCTCAATTACCTCTGTCGTAGTTAGCTTGGATTTGCTTTTGCCAGCTGCTAAGTTTGTCACTATTGATATGTTTGCATAGCAAAGCCCTAACTCCCTTGCAAGCGTCGCTTCTGGGCCTGAGGTCATACCAACGATGCTTGCCCCCAGCTTTTCTAAAGCCATTATCTCCGCCGGCGTTTCAAACCTTGGTCCATATGTGCAAGCATAAATTCCGCCCATTTTAAAGTCCGCTTTTAGCTCCTGCAGTATATTTTTGATGCTCTCTCTCATATAAAAGCAGTAAATGTCCGTGCAATCAACATGAACTACTGCACCTTCTCTTATAAGAGAAGCTGGAATATCCTCGCCTTCAACTTCTAAAGCTATGCCGTCATAGAATGTCTCGTGTATTGAGAAATTGATAATATCTTCAGGAACTACTATCTGCCCTATATTTAAGCTCTCATCTATCGCCCCAACTGCGGAAATTGCCAAAATTCTATCAACGCCTAACGTCTTAAGAGCCCAAAGATTGGCTTTGTATGGGACTTTGTGCGGTGGAAATGTATGATTTTCTGAGTGTCTTGCTATGAAAGCAATCCTATCCTGATAGATGTATATCTTACTCGACGGCTTTCCAAATGGAGTTATGAGCTCTCTTGATTCGACTTCAGGGATTGAATAAAGCCCGCTTCCGCCAATTACGCCAAGCATCTTGAAGGGCAATCCTCAAATAGTGGACACTCATCGTGCTTTGGTCTTCTTGCAGTGCATATATACCTTCCAAGTAAAATAAGCAAATTCGATACCTTTCCCCACTGCTCTTGGTCAAACAAGTTCATCAAGTCGACCTCAATTTTTGCCGGGTCTTTGTGCTTAGTAAGACCAAGCCTTTGACTAACTCTTGTGACATGCGTATCGACCGCAATCCCTTCATTTTTGCCAAAAGCGTTATAAAGAATCACATTTGCGCTTTTTCTACCAATTCCCGGAATCTCAAGAAGTCT
>JANWVD010000053.1 GCA_025057715.1 Aquificaceae bacterium
CCCCCCCGAAAAACGCCCACGTTTCCTTGGCGCTTTTACATTATCCAGCGCTTGATAAAAACGGCAAACATGTAGTTACTTCCTTTATCACCCTTGACCTTCATGACATTGCCCGCCCAGTCAGAGCTTACGAGCTTGGCAGCTACTACATAATCCAGCCAGTTGATGGACAAAGGCTCGTTATAAAAAAGCAACTCGAGTATTGGCTTTCGCCAGAGGGTGCAAAGACAAACCCAACTCGCAACGAGGTCGTAAGTTTAGTTAGGCTTTCATATACTCTTGATGAAGCTATTGAAGATATCTTTAACCGCACTGGCAAGCGCCCAAAGCTAATAGGAACGGACGCAAGAGACTACCCATTTAAAATAGGCTACAAAGACCTAAGCGAGATTTTGAAAAATAAGGAAGAGCAATTCCTGATAGTTTTTGGCACCGGCTATGGCATCCCGCCGGAGCTTCTTAGGAGCTTTGACTATATGCTTGAACCTATAAAGGGCGCAGGCGATTGGAATCACCTATCGGTGAGAAACGCAGTCGCCATAATCTTAGATAGACTCTTTAGCAAAAATAGGTGCTAAAGCTATGCTGTATCACATTGCGCTACTATTAAAGGATGAATTTTCCCCTCTAAATGTCTTTAGATACATAACCTTTAGGTCTTTTCTCGTAGTTTTGATTGCCTTTGGGTTAACCCTCTATTTAACCCCCTACTTTGTGAGAAAAATGAGAGCTCTTCAACGGCTATTTAGAGGTTATGTAAGGCAATACACCCCTGAGGGGCACATCAATAAGCGCTACATTCCCAGCATGGGGGGCTTAATTATCGTTCTTTCCGTAGTTTTTTCCTGCTTTCTTCTTATGAGGCTTGATTTATTTTACTTCTGGGTTCTATCTTTTTGCACAATTGGCTTTGCCGCCGTTGGCTTTTGGGACGATTTTACAAAGCTCAAAAACAAAAAAGGCATAAGTGCAAGAAAAAAGTTCTTAGCTCAGGTCATGATTGCGCTCCTTGTCTCAACTGCACTTTATATGATGGAATTTGTAGATACAAAGCTATACTTTCCGCTCTTTAAAGACCTAAGCTTAGACCTTGGATTATTCTATATTCCCTTCGCAACGTTTGTAATAGTCGCAACATCAAACGCAGTTAATCTCACCGACGGACTTGACGGGCTTGCCATAGGTCCTGTTATGACATGCGCAGCAGCTCTTGGGCTTGTCTCTTATGCCGTTGGACATCAGGAGATTGCAAAATATCTTGGTATTGCCTATGTTCCATACGCAGGCGAAGTGAGCGTATTTTGCTTTGCAATTCTTGGCGCAGGTCTTGGTTTTTTGTGGTTTAACGCCTTTCCGGCTCAGCTCTTTATGGGCGATGTTGGCTCTTTAGCCCTTGGCTCTGCCCTTGGTGTTATTGCTCTTGTCTCAAAGTCCGAGCTTTTGCTCCCAATAGCCGGGGGAATATTCGTCTTTGAAACGCTTTCAGTAATACTTCAAGTTTGGTATTTTAAAACCCGCGGAAAAAGGCTCTTTAGAATGGCGCCATTTCACCACCATCTTGAGCTTCTTGGCATGCCAGAGCCAAAGATTGTCATAAGAATGTGGATAATCTCAATCCTTTTAGCCGTCTTTACCTTAGCTACCTTAAAACTCCGTTGAGCCAAGCTCAATTCCCATGAATTTGCACCTTCTTCCCCTTACTAACTCAACAACCAAATCAGTAGCCCCCGGGGAGCTAACTATCATAAGCCCATGCGTCTCTATGGGTTTTAACTCAGAAACGCCAATCAACCTCCCTTCCCTAAACCAATAGAGAATCAAATCAAGATGCGTATTCATATTCCAAAACTGCCTTGGCTCTGCTCTATCGTAGATAAAGACCATCCCATCATAGTTATCAAGAGTTCTTCTATGCATAAGCCCCTGGGCATGCTCTTGCGGCGTTTTAGCGCTTAAGAAATTGCACTCTCTTAGCTTAGCCGAACCCCCACAGCTAAGCAAAGAACCAAGTAAGATGAAAACAAGTAATCTTTGCATTATATTATGTTAATGAGTCTTAGCAATATTGAGAGCTTTGTAAGCGCTTGCAAGGAGCTGGGACTTAAGGTAACTCCGCAAAGGATTGCGGTTTATGAAACTCTAAAAAACCGCACTGACCACCCAACGGTGGAAGAAATCTACATAGATGTCAAAGAAAAACAGCCCTTTGTGTCGCTTGCAACGGTTTATAGGACCTTGGAAACCTTAGAAGAGCTCGGCCTTATAAGGCGCGTTGCCTATTTTGGCAACTCTGTGCGATACGATGCAAACGTCTCTCACCATCACCACCTTATATGCCTAAGCTGCGGCGCAATTTCGGATGTTGAGCTAAATATTAGCTGGACGCCCCCAGAGGAGATAATGGGCTATAAGGTAAACACCTTTGGCTTAAACCTATTCGGGATTTGTCCAAAATGCCAAACGAAGAGCTAAGGGTTTTATCAACGCAGGAAATTATCTCAAGCCTCCCACCAGGCTGGGCTTTAAGCGATGAGTATATCCAAAAGACCTACCAAACAAAGTCCTGGCTTCAAACTGTTATGCTCTTTAATTGCCTTGCCTCGCTTGCGCAAGCAAACTGGCATCACCCCGATGTAAAAGTAAGCTACAAATCTATTACCATACTCCTAAAGACCCACGAAGCAAACGGCATAACCATGAGGGACATTAGCCTCGCAAACGAGATAGAGCTCTACTTTAGCAAAATCCTACAAAGGTGATATAATGCCAAAGCTATATGGAGCCGTAGTTCAGCTCGGTCAGAACGCCGGCCTGTCAAGCCGGAGGTCGCGGGTTCAAGTCCCGTCGGCTCCGCCATCTTAAAGCAATGCCGCAAATATCTGTCATTGGCTCTTCTAACGCAACGCCTGAAGAGCTTGAGTTTGCCTTCAATCTGGGTATTGCAATAGGCAAGGAGCGCTACACACTAATTTGCGGCGGAAGAGGCGGGGTGATGGAGGCAGCTTGCAAAGGCTGTCAATCAGTCGGCGGCATAAGCGTTGGGATATTGCCAACTTACGACGGCTCTGACGCAAATAACTACCTAAGCGTAGTTATCAAAACCGGCATCGGCTGGGCAAGAAATGCTTTGGTTGTCGCAAGCGGCGATGTAATTGTCGCAGTCGGCGGGAGCTTCGGCACCCTCTCAGAAATTGCATACGCTTTCATCCTGAAAAAGCCTATCATTGGATATAAAACCCATAAGGTAGAGGGGCTCTTGCAAGCCAATACGATAAGCGAGATAATGTCGTTCATAAAATCCCACCTTGAAAAACCAAGCCCCTGAGATAAATTTTTCACGAATGGAGCACAACCTTAACCTCTTAGAAGGACTGCTTCTTAAAACGCAATCAAAAGAAATAAACGACCGCTTCGAGGAGCTCATTCAGTTTTATCCCCAAGAGACGGAAATTTTAAACATAGCCTCAAGCATCAAAGGTCTTAGCGACTTTATCCTAAACACCTGCGAAAGCAGGTCAATAACCCCAGAGCTCTACGATAGCATCTACCAAATTATGAAAGAGCTTAGCGCAACTCTTTACGATTTAACCATAGCAGAAGGCGAACAGCTAAAATATGTCATCTCCTGCGCCTATGAGAAGCTCAATAGCGCAAACTCCATCGTAGAAAAGCTCTCTTAAATCTCAAATACCTCGTATTCAACCACTTCCCCGAAGGGACTTTCAAACAAGAATCTATTCCCATCTTGTTCTTTTATGTAATTTGGCGAAAGCGCTATTTTGCCCCTTCCACCCGGTAAATCAAGTGCGTAAGTTGGAATCCCCATGCCCGGCAGCTTTCCTCTTAAAAACCTCATAATCTCGAGTCCCTTTTCGATGCTGGTTCTAAAGTGGATAGCACCCTTTATCGGGTCGCAATGGAAAAGGTATATAGGTCTAACCTTTATCCTAAGCAAAACTCTAAAGAGTTCTAACATCACCTCAGGAGAGTCGTTAACGCCCTTTAGCAAAACAGTTTGGTTATTAACCGGCACCCCAGCGCGAAGGAGGTTCTCAACGGCTAAAGAGGTGAGCTCTGTAATCTCCCTTGGGTGGTTAAAGTGCGTGTTTATCCATATAGGGGAGTATTTTTCAAGAAGGTTTAATATCTCTTTATCAAAAAACCTCTGCGGACAGAGGACCAAAAGCCTGCTCCCAAATCTTATGGTTTCAACGTGTTTTATTTCCCTAAGACCGCTTAAGAGATACTCAAGCTTTTCAATCCCCACAGATAGAGGCTCACCGCCAGAGATTAAAACATCCCTAATAGAATCTTGCTCTCTTATGTATCTAAGCCAGCTATCTATCTCTTCCCTCGTTTTAGAACTCTCGCCGCCTGCAAAGATTCGCTTCCTCATGCAATGCCTGCAATAAACTGCGCAAAAGCTCGTTAAATTAAGCAAAACCCTATCGGGGTATCTGTGAGTAAGACCTAATACCTCACTCTCTTCCCGAAAGGGGTTTTCCTCCCCGAGCTCTTGGCAGCTTGATACCTCAACCTCTCTTGGGATAGCCTGAAGCCTGATTGGGTCATTAATGTCTTCAGGGTCTATCAAGGATAGATAGTAAGGCGTTATCGCCATTGGATATAGCCCTTTTGTTAGATTAATGCCCGAAAGCTCTTCTTTTGTGAGGTCTATATATTGCGAAAGCTCCTTAGCTGTTTTTATCCTATTTTGAATCTGCCAGCTATAGCTAAGCCAGAGCTCTCTCGGGACATTTTTAAAAGCGCCCCTTTCAAGTAAAGTTGGCATAGCTTGGCATTTCAGAGCTGAGATTTTGCACTATCTCAAGCGTTGCACTCGAGCGATTAAGCGTATAAAAGTGAAGCCCCTTGACCCCGTTTTTTAAGAGCTCTAAGCATTGCATGGTGGTGAGCTCTACGCTTCTTTTTATGAGCTCTGGTTGATTATCCTGATATGGCTCAAGGGCTTTAATATACCTATCTGGAATGCTCGCCCCGCACATTTTTGCAAACTTTTCAACTTGTTTAAAGTTAGTAATTGGCATAATTCCGGGTAAGATTGGGATATCAACCCCCTCGCTATTAACCATATCCATAAATCTAAAAAAGTAAGCATTATCAAAAAACATCTGGGTTATTGCAAAGTCAGCACCGGCTTTTACTTTTTTAACAAAGTTTTTAATATCGTTTTCAAGTCCGCCTGATTCAATATGTCCTTCTGGATAAGCCGCAACAGCAATACAAAAGCGATTTTCAAAGCGCTCTCTAATCATCTTTACCATCTCAAGCGCATACTTGCAACCAACATCTACCTTGCTATCCTTTGGCATATCCCCTCTTAAGGCAAGCAAATTCTCAATTCCCATATGCTCATACTCTGATACTATCTGAAAGAGCTCTTTGGCGCTATGCGCAATGCAAGTAAGGTGAACCATCACGGTCATACCAAGCTCTTTGTGAATGTGACTTACAACCTCCTTGGTGCGCTCGCGCGTAGAGCCCCCAGCGCCGTAAGTTACAGAGACAAATGTAGGATTTAAAGCCCTAACCCTCTCGAGGGTTTTAATGAGCTCTAACTTGCCCCCCTCGTCCTTTGGCGGAAAGAACTCAAAAGAGAGGCTAAAGCCCCCCTTTTTTATGTGGTCAATTATCTTCAATGAGCCCCTCCAGGAGCTTCAAAATCCTAATCTTGCAAGGAACTGGTGATTTAACATAAGTTAAAAGCGCCCTCTCAAGAGCCTTGATATCACCCTTATTACTTTGCGAAAACTCAAACAGCCTTCCAAGCAAGCTCTCTATACCCAAACTAAGCTCTTTGTTTGATATTATATCATCAAAACGCGCGCCATCTTCGATGGCGCGCAAACACTTTATAACCTTGCTTATAGATTCGTCGTCACTTTTGCCCCAACGAAGGTCGGTAAGCTCTTTGCAAATAAAGTAGAGCTCCCTTAGGAGCTCTTGCATTATTGCGAAAGGGTCTTTATTAAATTATCTACTTCAACTGCTGGCATCGTAAGGGTTTTTATTGTCCCTCTTGAGCCAAGCTCTATTGCCATTTTCATCACAGACTCGTTATCCGGTGCTTCAAGGATGTTGATAAAGTCGTATGGACCCATAAGAGCGTATTGAGCAACAACCTTTACCCCAAAGCGCTCTAAGACCTCTTGGTCGACTTCCTTGATTCTTTGTGGCTTTTCCTTGATTGTCTTTAGCCCCTCGTCAGTGAGGGTTGTAAGCATTACATACTTTGGCATCTCTTCACCTCCTTATTAAGGCTATTTTACCTCTTAAGCTAGTCTTTAGCCCCAAATT